>NZ_JBSFNN010000004.1:0-153434 GCF_053587115.1 Streptomyces sp. NPDC003697 | reverse complement strand
GGGTGCCCGTCCTCGGACCGGCGCGGATCAGGTCTCTCGCCGGGGAACCGGTGCAGACGCGCCGGCCGCTGCGGGCGGGCACCCCGCGACCCGGCCCCTCCGGTCCGTCGTGCGGGTGCGGGTCGGGGTGCCGGGCGTCCCGCCGTGCGGCGCGGGTGCCGGGTGCGCCGGGGGCTGTCCGACGGAGAGCCGGGGCTGCCAGGAGTCGCCCCGGTCTGCTCCGCCGGACAGCCGGCCGTGCCCTCGAGCCGGACGGTGCGGCGGGCGGGGTGCAAGCCGGTCAGTCCCGCGCCAGGCCGAACCGTGCCCACAGGCCCGTGGCCCGGTCGTCGGCCGCCACGGCCGCCGCGCCGGCGGTCACCGTCTCGTACACGGACAGGATGTCCGCGCCCACGGTCGACCAGTCGAACCGCCGTACGTGGGCGCTGCCCCGCTCCCGCAGCTCCTGCCGCCGCTCCGGGTCGCCCAGCAGCCGTACGGCCGCGTCGGCCAGGGCGTCGGCGTCCTCGTTGGCGAACAGTTCGCCGGCCGCGCCCCGGTCCAGGACCTGCCCGAAGGCGTCCAGGTTCGAGGCGAGTACCGGGGCGCCCGCCGACATGGCCTCCACGAGGATGATGCCGAAGCTCTCGCCGCCGGTGTTGGGGGCGACGTACAGGTCGACGCTGCGCAGCAGGCGCGCCTTGTCCTCGTCGCTCACCATGCCGAGGAACTCCACGCGCGGGCGCAGCCGGGCGGGCAGCGTCGCGACGGCCTCCTCCTCGTCCCCGCGTCCGGCGACCAGCAGCCGGGTCTGCGGCCGGGCGTCGAGGATCTTCGGCAGGGCCTTCATCAGCACCGGCAGGCCCTTGCGGGGTTCGTCGATGCGCCCGATGAAGCCGATGGTGTCCCCCTGCCACGCGGGGTGGGGTTCGGCCTTGGCGAAGAAGTCGACGTCGACCCCGTTGGGGATGACGACCGCGTCCCCGCCGAGGTGCTCGACGAGGGTCCGGCGCGCGTACTCGCTGACGGCGATCCGTGCGCTGATCTTCTCCAGGGCGGCCTGGAGGATCGAGTAGGCGGCGATCATCGCGCGGGAGCGCGGATTGGAGGTGTGGAAGGTGGCGACGATGGGCCCCTGGGCGGCCCAGCAGGTCAGCAGGCCGAGCGAGGGCGAGGTCGGCTCGTGGATGTGGATGACGTCGAACGCGCCGTCGTGCAGCCAGCGCCGCACCCGGGCCGCGGACAGGAAGCCGAAGTTCAGCCGGGCCACGGAGCCGTTGTACGGCACGGGCACCGCGCGGCCGGCCGAGACGACGTACGGCGGCAGGGGGGTGTCGTCGTCGGCGGGCGCGAGGACGGACACCTCGTGACCGAGGCCGGTGAAGTACTCGGCGAGGTCCCGGATGTGGAACTGGACGCCGCCGGGCACGTCCCAGGAGTAGGGGCAGACGATGCCGATCCTCACAAGGCTCCCGTCCCGGCACGGCCGGCCCGGCCCGGGTCCCTCGCGGGGTCCAGGTCGGCGAGCCACAGCCGCTGCAGCATGTGCCAGTCCTCGGGGTGATCGGCGATGCCCGAGGCGAAGGTGTCGGCCAGTGCCTGTGTCATGACGGACGTCTTCTCGGCGCGCGTGCCGGTCCGGGGCACCTCGATCGGCGGATGGACGCGGCCCCGCATGACGGGCGAGTCGTCGTACCAGAGCGTGGCGGGCATCAGCAGGGCGCCGGTCTGCTGGGCGAGCAGGGCCGGTCCCGCGGGCATCCGGGCGGTCTCGCCGAAGAACGTCACCTCGGTGCCCGAGGCGGACAGGTCGCGGTCGGCGACCAGGCAGACGAGGCCGCCGTCACGCAGCCGCCGGGCCAGCGTGCCGAACGCGGCGCCGCCGGTGTGCGGAAGGACCTCCATGCCGAGGCCCTCACGGTAGGCGACGAAGCGGTCGTACAGCGTCTCGGGCTTCAGGCGCTCGGCGACGGTCGTGAAGGGGATGCGCAGCTGCGTGGTGACCCAGGCGCCCGCCAGGTCCCAGTTGGCCAGGTGCGGCAGGGCGAGCACCACGCCCTTCCCGGCGGCGAGGCCGTCGGTGAGGATGTCCACGTCCTTGGGGTCGAAGCCGGTGCGGATCCGCTCGGGGCTCCAGGCGGGCAGCCGGAAGGACTCCATCCAGTAGCGCAGGTAGGAGCGCATGCCGGCGCGGCTCAGCTCGGCCAGGCGCTCCGGGCCGGCGTCCGGCACCACGCGCGCGTAGTTGCTCTCCAGCCGCCGCACGCCCGTGCCGCGCTGCTTCCAGGCGATGTCGGCGATCGTGCGGCCGAGGCGGGCGGCGACGGGCTCGGGGAGTTGTCTCACGGTGCTCCAGCCGAGGCCGTACAGGGTGTCGGTGACGCGTTCCTGGGCGCTCATGTGGCCGCTCCGCTCCCCCGGGAGGCGTTGCGCTGACCGGCCTGGCCGCCGGTGCCGCCGTGCCCAGGCTCGCCCCCGTGCGCGTCCCCGGCTGCGGCCTCCGCCTCGGCGGACTCCCGGCGGACCGTGACGACGCGCTGGATCAGCGTGACGAGGCTGCCGACGGCGACGATCCACAGGGCGACGGGGAGCAGGTACTGGATGCCCGGCACGCCGAACTTGTGCAGGCCCGCGAAGCCGGCCGCGACCAGTGACACCACCAGCCGCTCGGCACGCTCGACCAGGCCGTTGACGGCGACCGGCAGACCGATCGACTCGCCGCGGGCCTTGGTGTAGGACACCACCTGGCCGCTGGCCAGGCAGAAGATCGAGACGGCGCACAGGACGTTGTCGTCGCCGCGGCCCGCGTACCACAGGGCGAAACCGCCGAAGATCGCGCCGTCGGCGACCCGGTCGAGGGTGGAGTCGAGGAAGGCACCCCAGCGGCTGGAGCGGCCCAGCTGCCGGGCCATGTTGCCGTCCACCAGGTCGGAGAACACGAACAACGTGATGACGACCGTGCCCCAGAAGAACTCGCCCCGCGGGTAGAAGACCAGCGCCCCCACGACGACACCGGCGGTGCCCACGAGCGTGACCATGTCGGGGGTGACGCCCCGGCGGATGAGAAACGCGGCGAACGGTGTGAGGACACGCGTGAAGAATGCACGCGCGTACTTGTTCAGCATGGCCTTCCCGAGGGTCGGTGTCGCCGCCTGGCCCCTGCTGGCCACCGGCTGGCCCATCGTAGCCACGCGCTCGGGTGCGCGACCGGCGGGCACCCGGACCCCTCCCGGCCGGCCCTCGGCCCCCCCCGCGCGCGGGCGCGATCGGGTCGCTCGTATGGACGCCGCGTGACGGGAGTGGAAAGCTCGAATAACCGCGGGCGTCGCCGAGGCCGCCAGTCCCCGCGGGCCCCGGTTGTCCGCGCCCACAACTGACCTCACCTGCACGGGAGGCAAGGCCATGGGCGACAAGGCGAACGCACACCCCGGAGCCGCCGGCAGGGCGGTGGCGGCCGACCATCCCGCGTCCGTGCGGAACGTGGTGCTGGTCGGCCACTCCGGCTCGGGCAAGACGACCCTGGTGGAGGCTCTCGCCCTCACGGCGGGGGCGGTGAACCGGGCCGGCCGCGTCCAGGACGGCAGCACCGTCTCCGACTACGACGACATCGAGCACCGGCAGCAGCGCTCCGTGCAGCTGTCCCTCGTCCCCGTCGCATGGGACGGCATCAAGATCAACCTCCTCGACACCCCCGGTTACGCCGACTTCGTCGGGGAATTGCGGGCCGGTCTGCGGGCGGCGGACGCGGCCCTGTTCGTCGTCTCGGCCGCGGACGGCGTGGACGGCTCGACCCGCATGGTGTGGGAGGAGTGCGCGGCGGTCGGCATGCCACGGGCCATCGTCGTCACCCACCTGGAGGCGGCCCGCGCGGACTTCCACGAGATGACGCGGGTGTGCGCGGAGGCCTTCGGCGGGGATGACCCCGACGCCGTGCTGCCGCTGTACCTGCCGCTGCACGGCCCGCAGGGCCCGGACGGGCACGCGCCCGTGTGCGGCCTGGTCGGGCTGCTGACGCGCAAGCTGTTCGACTACTCCTCCGGGGAGCGCAAGGAGTCCGAACCGGGCGAGGACCAGTTGCCGCGGATGGACGAGGCGCGCAACCGGCTGATCGAGGGGATCATCGCCGAGAGCGAGGACGAGACCCTCATGGACCGCTACCTCGGCGGCGAGCAGGTCGACGTCAAGACGCTCATCCAGGACCTGGAGCGGGCCGTGGCGCGCGGCAGCTTCTTCCCGGTGCTGGCCGCCGCCCCGGCCGCCGAGGGGGCCCGGCAGGGCATCGGCACGGTGGAGGTCCTGGAGCTGATCACCCGCGGCTTCCCGACCCCGGCGGAGGGCGAGGCGCCGGGAATCAGCAGGACGGACGGCACCCCGCGTGAGCTCGCGCCCTGCGACCCGGACGGGCCGCTGGTCGCGGAGGTCGTGAAGACGTCGTCCGACCCGTACGTCGGCCGGATCTCCCTGGCCCGCGTCTTCTCCGGCACCCTGCGCCCCGACGACACGGTCCACGTCTGCGGGCACGGCCTGGCCGACCACGGGCACGAGGGCCGCGCCCTCCACGAGGCCGACGAGCGCGTCGGCGCCCTGTCCACCCCGTTCGGCAAGCAGCAGCGGCCCGTGACGCACGCCGTCGCCGGTGATCTGGTGTGCGTGGCGAAACTGAGCCGGGCGGAGACCGGCGACACTCTCTCGGCCAAGGACGAGCCGCTGCTCATGGAGCCGTGGGACATGCCCGACCCGCTGCTGCCGCTCGCCATCCGGGCGCACAGCAAGGCGGACGAGGACAGGCTCTCCCAGGGTCTGGGCAGGCTGGTCGCCGAGGATCCGACGATGCGGCTGGAGCAGAACCAGGACACCCACCAGGTGGTGCTGTGGTGCCTGGGCGAGGCCCACGCCGACGTCGCCCTGGAGCGGTTGCGCAGCCGGTACGGCGTCCAGGTCGACGTCGTCCCGCACCGGGTCGCCCTGCGGGAGACCTTCGCGGGCAGGTCGGCGGGGCGCGGGCGGCACGTCAAGCAGTCCGGCGGTCACGGCCAGTACGCCATCTGCGAGATCGAGGTGGAGCCGCTGCCGGCCGGCTCGGGCATCGAGTTCGTCGACAAGGTGGTCGGCGGGGCCGTGCCCCGGCAGTTCATCCCGTCGGTGGAGAAGGGGGTACGGGCCCAGGCCGCCAAGGGGGTCGCCACGGGCAACCCGCTGGTCGACCTGCGGGTCACGCTGCTGGACGGCAAGGCGCACTCGGTGGACTCGTCCGACGCCGCGTTCCAGACGGCGGGTGCGCTGGCGCTGCGGGAGGCCGCGGCCGACGCGAGGATCCACCTGCTGGAGCCGGTCGCCGAGGTGACCGTCCTCGTCGGCGACGACTACGTGGGCGCCGTCATGAGCGATCTGTCCGGGCGCCGCGGCCGGGTGCTGGGCACCGAGCAGACGGCCGGGGGCCGCACCCTCGTGCGGGCCGAGGTGCCCGAGATCGAGATCGGCCGGTACGCGATCGACCTGCGCTCCCTGTCGCACGGCACCGCCCGGTTCGACCGCCGGTACGCCCGGCACGAGCCGATGCCGCCGCAGGTCGCCCAGAGGGTACGTGAACAGGAGCGGGAGGCCTCGTAGTTGGCGCGCGGGGCGCACAACGGCGCGCCTGCGGAAGCTTTTCCTCCGGAATGCGGGCGGCTTCGGCCGTCCGCCTCCGGAGCCCCGCGCGGGCGGATACGCTGATGACCTGATCAACAGGTGTGCGCGGAACGGAAGTCGGGAAGGCCGCAGGTGCAGGGACGGCGGCGAGGGGGCGGCAGTGACGGACGGCTTCGATTTCAGTCCGGGGGCGCAGGTGCCCCTGTCGGGCTCCGCGGGCCAGACGGCGGCGACCTACGCGCTGGCCTCGGCGGCGTACCGGGACGACGAGGTCACCAAGATCCTCGAGGCGAACAACGAGTGGCACAAGTCGGCGGTCACCCTGCCCCGGCCCTGGGCGAGGATCTTCCGGCCGCGGTTGGGTGAGGCGTTCTCCCGCGCGGTGATCGACCGTACCCTGGGCGCGGGCCGCAAGCCCCTCATCCAGTCCTTCGGCATCGAGCCGCAGGTCGTCGTGGAGCACTGCCTGGCGGCCCACCGCATCCGCCGGGAGCGCGACAACCGGCTCAGCGCGGTGACGGTGCTGTGCGGGGTGCTGTTCCTGCCGGGCTTCCTCGTCTGGCTGATGGTGTTCACCCTGCGCACGACCGTCGGCAAGCGGGAGGGCAGGCGCTCCGGCGCGCTCGCCACGACCCTGCTCGTCGCCGTGGGCGCCCTGGCGGTGCTCTTCCTGCTCAAGATGCCCTTCTCCGGCTTCTGGGCCTGGTACGCGCGCGCGTCGGTGGTCATGCCGGTCGTCGGCTGGTTCTGGGCCAAGCGGATCTGCGAGCGCACGTCGGCGGACCTGCGGGAGCGCTGGGCGAGCCTGCTGTCGGGCGGCGGCCTCGGCGCGAAGATCCCCGAGGCGGTGCCGGGCAGCCCCGGCGACGCGGCCGAGCAGGTACGCAAGGAGCTCGCCCGGCTCAGCGCCGAGCAGCGCTCCAACTCCGTCTTCTACGCCGGACCCAAGGGCATACTCGGCATGGGCACCCGCTGGGGCAGCTGGCAGCTGGCCGAGGAGCTGGTCTCCGCCGAACCGGGCAAGGAGTTCCACCCCTTCCGCAGCTGGGACGTCATCACCGCGATCCAGGGCGGGCTCGGGATGCTGGAACGCACTCCCATCAACACCGGCGGCTTCCCCAAGCCGTCCGTCACCCACTGGATCGTCACCCCGATCGGGGAGAACGCGGAGGAGGTGGCCCGGCCGAGCGGCACGGACGTGGACGCCTACACGATCAAGACGCACGCCGTGCAGAACATCTGCAACAAGCAGCAGTTCGGCAGCGGGGACCGGCACTACCTCGGCGTCCAGTGGACGCTGTGGGACGGTCAGCTGGTGATCACGATGCTGATCACGGTGACGGTGCTGCACGAGACCCTGCGCATCGAGGTCACCGGGCACGCCCTCGGCCCGGTCAACGGCCTGTTCTACGAGAAGCCGGCGGTCAAGGAGAAGGAGGTGCAGAAGGCGTTCCGGTTCTGGGAGACACGCAAGGTGAAGCTGCCCCTGGTCGACGCCGACGAGGTGGTACGGCTGGCCGCGCGCGCCCCGCTGACCTGGCACCCCGCTCTGCTGAACTGGCTCGGCGGCAAACTGACGCTGCCCGAGCCGTTCGGTCTCCGGCACGCGTGGGCCGACCAGCCCTGGCGCCACCGCTTCATGGCCGACGACGCGCTGCGCGCCGCGACCCCGGTCCTGCGGGTGGTGCACGCGGCGGCGCTGAAGGTGCTGCGGGAGAACGGCGTCGACACGGAGAAGTTCGGTGCGCGGTCCGCCGTCCTCAGCGGGGGCGTGCAGGAGGTCTCGCCGAAGAAGGCGGACGTCTACGACGCCTGAGCCCGCGGTGACCGGGGCTTCCGCTCCGGCCCGGCGGGGTCCCGCGCCGGGCCGGGTCGGCGGGCGCGGGCCCGGCTCGCGCCTCACGCCGTCGGCCAGGCCTCCGCCAGCATCTTGCGGGTGTCGGCCAGCAGCTGCGGCAGCACCTTCGTGTGGCCGACCACCGGCATGAAGTTCGTGTCGCCGCCCCAGCGGGGCACGACATGCTGGTGGAGGTGGGCGGCGATACCCGCGCCGGCCACCGAGCCCTGGTTCATGCCGATGTTGAACCCGTGGGCGCCGGAGGCGGTCCGCAGTGCCCGCATCGCCTGCTTGGTCAGCTCGGCGAGCTCGGCGGTCTCCGCGTCGGTCAGCTCGGTGTAGTCGGCGACGTGGCGGTAGGGCACCGTCATCAGGTGGCCGCCGTTGTACGGGTACAGGTTGAGCACGGCGTACACCTGCTCGCCCCGCCGGACGATCAGACCGTCCTCGTCGGTGCCGGCCGGGATGGAGCAGAAGGGACAGCCGTCGCCGGACCCGGGGCCCGTCGGCTTGTTCTCGCCCTGGATGTAGGCCATCCGGTGGGGCGTCCACAGGCGCTGGAACGCGTCCTGCGTCCCCACTCCGATCTGCTGCTCCGGCTCACTCGTCATACCAGGCAGCATATGGCGTCGGCGGGTCCCGCCGTGTGCGAGGGCCGCGGAAACGGCACGGGCCCTCGGGGGACGTGCTCCCGAGGGCCCGTGGGCCGAGTCGACGCGGAGGGGTCAGACCTGCGTGCGCTCCTCGACGACCCGCGCGATCTTGGCGATGGCCTCGTCGAACGGGATGCCGTTCTCCTGGGAGCCGTCGCGGTAGCGGAAGGAGACGGCGTTGTTCGCCATGTCCTCGTCGCCCGCGATCACCATGAACGGCACCTTCTGCTTCTGGGCGTTGCGGATCTTCTTCTGCATGCGGTCCGAGGAGGAGTCCACCTCGACGCGCAGGCCCCTCCTCTTCGCGGCCGCGGCGAACTCCTGCAGGTACTCGACGTGCGCGTCGCCGATCGGGATACCGATCGCCTGGACGGGGGCGAGCCATGCCGGGAAGGCACCCGCGTAGTGCTCCAGGAGCACGGCGAAGAAGCGCTCGATGGAGCCGAAGAGCGCGCGGTGGATCATGACCGGGCGCTGCTTGCTGCCGTCGGCGGCCGTGTACTCGAGGTTGAATCGCTCGGGCAGGTTGAAGTCCAGCTGGACCGTGGACATCTGCCAGGTGCGGCCGATGGCGTCCTTGGCCTGCACGGAGATCTTCGGGCCGTAGAAAGCCGCGCCGCCCGGGTCCGGGACCAGCGGCAGGCCCTGCTTCTCGGCGACCTGGCGCAGGGCCTTCGTGGCCTCCTCCCACGCCTCGTCCGAACCGACGAACTTCTCCGGGTCCTTGGTGGACAGCTCCAGGTAGAAGTCGGTCAGACCGTAGTCGCGGAGCAGGTTGAGCACGAAGGTGAGCGTCTTGTCGAGCTCGTCGGCCATCTGCTCGCGGGTGCAGTAGATGTGCGCGTCGTCCTGAGTGAAGCCCCGGGCCCGGGTCAGGCCGTGCACGACGCCCGACTTCTCGTACCGGTACACGGTCCCGAACTCGAACAGGCGCAGCGGCAGTTCGCGGTACGAGCGGCCGCGCGCGTCGAAGATCAGGTTGTGCATCGGGCAGTTCATGGGCTTGAGGTAGTAGTCCACGCCCTCGTCGAGCTGCATGGGCGGGTACATGCCGTCGGCGTACCAGTCCAGGTGGCCCGAGGTCTCGAAGAGCTTCCCCTTCGTCGCGTGCGGGGTGTAGACGAACTCGTAGCCCTCCTCCTCGTGGCGGCGCCGCGAGTAGTCCTCCATCACGCGGCGGACGATGCCGCCCCTGGGGTGGAAGACGGCGAGGCCGGAGCCGATCTGCTCCGGGATGGAGAACAGGTCGAGCTCGTTGCCGAGCTTGCGGTGGTCTCGCTTCTCCGCCTCGGCGAGGAACTCCAGGTGCTGCTTCAGCTCGTCCTTGGACGGCCAGGCGGTGCCGTAGATGCGCTGGAGCATCGGGTTCTTCTCGCTGCCGCGCCAGTAGGCGGCCGCGTTCCGCATCAGCTTGAACGCCGGGATCAGCCGGGTGGAGGGCAGGTGGGGGCCGCGGCAGAGATCCTTCCAGCACAGCTCGCCGGTCTTGGCGTCGAGGTTGTCGTAGATCGTCAGCTCGCCGGCGCCGACCTCGACGTCCGCGCCGTCCTCGCTGGACGCGGAGCCCTTGAGGCCGATCAGCTCCAGCTTGTACGGCTCGTCCGCGAGCTCCTCGCGGGCGGCCTCCTCGGTGACGACACGGCGGGAGAAGCGCTGGCCGCGCTTCTGGATCTCCTGCATCTTCTTCTCGATGGCCTTGAGATCCTCGGGGGTGAACGGCTTGTCCACGTCGAAGTCGTAGTAGAAGCCGTCCTTGACGGGCGGGCCGATGCCCAGCTTGGCCTCGGGGAAGATCTCCTGCACGGCCTGCGCCATCACGTGCGCGGTGGAGTGGCGCAGGATGTTGAGGCCGTCCTCGGAGGAGATCTCGACGCCCTCGACGGTCTCGCCGTCCTTCACCTCGTACGCGAGGTCCCTCAGTTCGCCACCTACGCGCGCGGCGATGATCGAGCGCTCGCCGGCGAAGAGGTCGGCGGCCGTAGTGCCCGTCGTCACCACGCGCTCTTCCCGCTCGGAATCGCGTTGGATGATCACACGGACGTCTGACACCGGTCTCTCCTGACTGAAGGTGGGCTGCGGCGCCATACCAGGAGCGCGCGCATGAGGGCGATCGTACCGACCCCGGGCCGCCGACCGCGAAACGGTTACCGATCGTGCTCGCCCGGACACGGCTGTTGGAAGCATCGCGCGTCCTTGACGTCCGTGACGTCCGTGGGTTCCTCGTGCACCGCCTTCATCAGCCGGTCCCGCTCCTCGTCGTCCACCTGCACCGGGACCACGTCACGGGCCTGGGTGAGCCGGCGGAAGCCGTCCCGGCCCTCCAGCCGCCCGCGCACGCCGACGGGCAGGCCGGCGAGGTGGGCCTGCCCGGCGATCCGGTAGTCCTCCTCCCCGAGCGTGACGCGGACGTACGGCACGTCGGCGCCCGCGATCACCCGCAGCCGCACCGTGCCCCCGCCGCGCGGCTGCGTCCTGTGCATCCGGACCACGGCCGCGGTGAGGTGGACGGGCACCGACGGCTCCGCCCGCAGGTAGCGGGCGCCCGCCGCGCGCAGCACGGGCAGGTCACCCGGCGAGAACTCGACGGGTTCGGCGGTGACGGCGCAGCCCTCGGGGACTCCGGCGGCGGGCGCCCAGGCGACGGCGACGCGGGCGCCCTCGGCACCGCGGACCAGCATGACGAGGGCCTCGGTCAGTTCCCGGCAGACTCCTGCCTCCACCGCGCCGTCGAAGGCGTCCAGACCGCCGGTGGCCCGCTCGAAGTCGATGGCCTCCCGGGCCGCGTGCAGCGCCTGGTGGAGCCGCACGGCGAGCGCCCGGCCGCCGGCGACCGGAACGAAGGCGGTCAGACCCCGGCCGTCGGCGGCGGGTCCGACGAGGACGCGGCCCAGTGAGGCGGCGGCCGACCGCCGGTGCCGGGCGCCGTGGTGGCCCGCGCGCTGGCGGGCGGCGAGCGCGGCGGCCAGCAGCATCCGGCGGGCGGCGGCACGCAGGGCCTCCTGCGCCGGCCAGGGCGAGGTCTCCCCCGGCCCGCCGGGCATGTCCCGCCACCAGCGGACCTCATCGCTGGGCACGGTGAGCGCGGCCAGCACCTCGCGCGCGGCGGGCGTGCCGCTGCGGGCGAGCGCGTCGAGGGCCTCGCCGAGCAGGTCGTCGCAGTCGGGGAAGGCGCGGCCGGCGGGCACCAGCAGACTCCTGCCGGCGCCGCCCGGGCCGGGCGGTGTCCAGCGGCCGTAGAGCCCTGCTGCTCCGCCGCGCCGCTGCCAGCCGTGCCGGAGCAGCAGGGCAGTGAGCACGGCGGGGTCGACCTCGGCGGGCTCGGGGCGGCGGTTCCAGGGGCCGTCGGCGGGGTGGGGCCGCAGCGGCTCGTCGAGGGGGCGGTGCGTCACGGTCTGCCTCCCGTCCCGACCCGCGCCATGATCTCGCAGAGCGCCCGGTCGTCGAAGATGCGCGAGGTCGGTATCCGTACGGTGGTGCGGTGCCGGCCGGTGATCGGGTGGCCGGCGAGATTGATCCAGTAGCAGCAGTGCCTGAGGTCGAGCCGGTCGTGGCCGGCCCGCAGCCACTGTTCCTGGAGGCGCGGCACGATCATCACGACCAGGATCCTGTGCACCGAGACCGGGGTGCGGGCCAGTTTCGCCAGGTGGTCGTTGTCCAGGGTGAAGGAGAAGAAGCGGCCCAGCCGGGGGGACGGGGGCGCGGGCCGCTCGCCGGGCACCGGCAGCCGGGCCGGCGCGTCGGGCGCGAGCTGGTAGGTGCACTTCAGCTGCACCTTGATGGTCACCTCGTCGTCGACGGTGTGCCCCGGCGCGCTGTGGCTGACGTGCCAGTCGATGCCGTTGTCCGGGAAGGGCTGCGACAGCGAGCAGCCGGCGGCCGCGGCGACCGCGTGCAGATAGCCCACCTGCAGTGTCTCCATGCAGGCGGTGGTGGCGAGTGTGCCGCGAAGGGGGCCCGCACGCTCGGGCAGCAGCCCGCCCCGCTCGGGCTGCGCCGTCACCATGACCCAACAGCCTTCCACGCCAGGGAAATCCCCGCTGCGGGTCCGTGAACTGCAAAGACCCGTACTCCTGTTGTCTCCTCGCGGCGTACGGCGCAAACGGCCCGGGTATCACCGAACTGGCAGGAGACGGACCGTCAGCTGTCAGGATGCGGGAGGAGTTGGGGACGAATGACGCACTGGTACGAGGGGCCTCTGGCCGCGTTCGACACGGAGACCACGGGCGTCGACGTCGAGACCGACCGCATCGTGTCGGCCGCCGTCGTCGTGCAGGACGCCCCGGACACCCGGCCGAGGGTGCGCCGCTGGCTGGTGAACCCGGGTGTGCCGGTGCCGGAGGCGGCGACGGCGGTGCACGGGCTGACGGAGGACCATCTGCAGCGCAACGGCCGCTGGCCGGCACCGGTGATGTACGAGATAGCCGAGGAGCTGGCGGAGCACGCCGCCCGGGGCCGTCCGCTGGTGGTGATGAACGCGCCCTTCGATCTCACGCTCCTGGACCGCGAGTTGCGCCGCCACCGCGCCTCCTCGCTGGACCGCCGGCTGGCGGGTTCCCCGCTGCGCGTGCTCGACCCGCGGGTCCTCGACAAGCACCTCGACCGCTACCGCAAGGGCCGTCGCACCCTCACCGACTTGTGCGAGCACTACGGCGTCGCACTGGACGGCGCGCACGACGCGGCGGCGGACGCGCTGGCGGCGCTGGAGGTCGTCCGCGCGCTCGGCCGCCGCTACGCGGCCCGGCTGGAGCGCCTGACCCCCTCCGAGCTGCACGCGCTGCAGACCGGCTGGCACGCGGCGCAGGCCCGCGGCCTGCAGGCCTGGTTCGCGCGCAGCGGCACGGAGGAGCTGGTGGACACGTCCTGGCCGCTGCGCCCGGGGCTTCCGGCGGTGGCGTGACCCCTGCGGAGGCATGACGCGGACAGACGCGAAGGGCCGGTCCGCTGCGGACCGGCCCTTTCCCGGTGGGCGATACTGGGTTCGAACCAGTGACCTCTTCGGTGTGAACGAAGCGCTCTCCCACTGAGCTAATCGCCCGGGAACGCACTGAACAATACAGGTGCCGAGCGGGTTCCTTCAAACCGCTGAGAGACCGGCGGCGAGTCCGCGCCGCCCGGAGCGCATCATCAGCCGGTGGTTGAGCCGGAACACCGGCCGTCCGGGCACGGCGAACCGCCTGAGCAGCGGCTTGGTCACCTCGACGACCTGGTCGTAGCGGGCGAGGGTGCCCGGTCCGTGCGGGACGAGGGTCCAGCGGGCCCAGCCGTCGAGGTCGCCGGACAACGCGACCTCCAGTACCCCGGCGTCCGCTTCGCGCCGCGCCTCGCGGGCGGTGACGACCAGGTCGTACGGGAGGAGGGACCGGATCCGCAGCAGCGCCGTCGCGTCCTCGACCCGCTCGACCGCGCGCACCTGCGGCCACCAGCTCGGATAGTCCTCGATCCGCTCCAGCACCCCGTACACGGCGGCGGGCGGCACGGGCAGGGCCCACAGGCTGCGGAATCGGTAGCGGTTCCAGTCCACGGACCCGAGTGTGGCACCGGATCCGGACGCCTCCCCCGCGTACACGCACGCACACCGGGGACAGTGACTCAGGCCACGCCCGCTGCGGCGGCCGCGGATCCATGGCTCGGCCGAGCGGCGGCCGCCCGTTCAGGGCCCGGCCGTGCGGTGGCCGCGCCGCGGGCGACCGGCGGCGGAGGGTTACCTCGTCCGCGTCGGTGCGGGCGTCGCGGACGCCGGCACGGGCGCCGACGGCGGTGACGCCCGCACAAAGGTGTCCGGGCCCACGTCACCCGCATCGATCAACCAGGGCGGGCAGGAGACGTCTCTTGTCGTACTTCCAGGGATATGTGACGGAGTTTTGAATAGCGCCCCGGGAATTCCGTCCCGGCGCCTGCGCCCGGAACTTCTCCCGGAAAGACACATAGGTCTGGAAGTGCTCCTTCGTCGTGGTCTTCGGGTACTTCTTCCCGAAGAACGCGACGGTCCGGTCGATACTCCCGGCCCGCCCCCCGGCACTCCCCCGCCAGTAACGGACCGTCACCGTCCGATCGCCGCAACCACTTCGACCGCGGTACCGGGCCGTCGCACCAGTCACGGGCGCGGCAGTCGCGGCCCCAGGCCGCCTGCCGGACCGTCCACCTCCCACGATTCCGGCCGGTCTCCGGGCCGGGGCCTCGCCCGGGCGTCCTGCTCAGGAGCCGTTCCGGGCGAGCGCGCCCGGCGGCACACGCCCGCGCCGGCTCCGGAGGCCGAGCGGCACCGGACCTCTGCGCGGGCGTGCCCGGGCACCGACGGCGATGTCGGCCGGTGCGGTCCGCGCGCCGGGCCGGTGCGGCGGGTGAGCGGCGCACGACAGGGAGCGGCGGGCGCGAGCGGGTCGGACGCGGCGTGGGCGTGCCGGGCACGGCTGCGCAGAGGTCCGGTGCCGCCCGGGGACGAGGCGGTCCGGGGCGCGGCGGTCCGGGAGGCGACGGGTCCGGAGGGCGAGGACACGACGGCCGGGTACACGGCATCGCGGGAGTGCCGCGGCGCGACTCGGGACCCGGTGCCGGTCCGGAGGGCGCGGTCCGGCGGGCACACACGACGGCGGCCCGCCTGCGTGATCGCAGACGGGCCGCCGTGTCCGGGTGGGCGATACTGGGTTCGAACCAGTGACCTCTTCGGTGTGAACGAAGCGCTCTCCCACTGAGCTAATCGCCCGGGCGCAGGAAGAACATTACCGCATGTCAGCGGATGCCCCGGACCGCGGGAGGGGGACGCCTCGCACCGGGCCCGCCCGCGCCCGGCCGCCGGTACCGTCCCTGCTCACCGCTCACTGGTGTGTGATGTTCCAGGGCGTCTCGAAGCCGAATTCCCACACGTAGAAGCCGGCCAGCACCCCGGCGATCACGATGCCGGCCACCGCCAGGACGATGTTGCGGCGGCGCACCTTCGGATCCAGGGCACGCTGGGCCGCCTCGGTGACCTTGCGCTTGGTCCAGCGCAGAGCGAGCTGGGCCCAGACGAACTCGGTCGCCCAGATGGCCATGCCGCCGAAGATCACCACCCAGCCCGGCCCGGGCAGCGGAAGCATCAGGATGCCGGCGCCCACGACCGCCAGCCCGATGACGAAGACACCGACCTGCCAGCTCAGGTGAAGCACACGGCGTGACCTGATGAATTCCGGCGCCCTGGACCCGAGCCCGCGCCGGTCGCGGGCCTCGTGGGTCCTCGTCCTGTCACGTGTCACGGCGACCTCGAGCGGCTCGTCACTCCCCGTGTTCATACAACTGAACACTACCCGACGGATTTCGGTCACCGGATTGGACGCACCGGGCGAACCGGTTCTCGGCCGGAAGAGTTACGTAAAGCCACGCAAAACCCTCAGAGGGGTTTACAACGGCACCGTAGGTGGCATGTCGATTTCGCCGACGTGCGAATCCCCGAGCGCACACTGAGCGAAAGGCCCTGGCGCTTATGAACACCACGGTCAGCTGCGAGCTGCACCTGCGCCTCGTTGTGTCGAGCGAGTCCTCCCTGCCTGTCCCCGCAGGCCTGCGGTACGACACGGCCGACCCCTACGCCGTGCACGCCACCTTCCACACCGGAGCCGAGGAGACCGTCGAGTGGGTGTTCGCCCGCGACCTCCTCGCCGAAGGCCTTCACCGTCCCACCGGCACCGGCGACGTCCGCGTCTGGCCGTCGCGCAGTCATGGTCAGGGCGTCGTGTGCATCGCCCTGAGCTCGCCGGAGGGCGAGGCCCTGCTCGAGGCCCCCGCGCGGGCTCTGGAGTCCTTTCTGAAGCGAACGGACGCCGCCGTGCCCCCCGGCACGGAGCACCGGCACTTCGACCTGGACCAGGAGCTCTCGCACATCCTCGCGGAAAGCTAATCGAAGGCCCTTCGAGGCCCCTGAGGCTGCCCGGCGCCGTCCACTCGGGGAGACGGCTCGGGCCAGGACATCCGCATATGGGACACACCGGTACCGCGCCCCTGGCAAGGCGCGGTGCCGGTGTGCTCGTATGGCCCTGTGACCGAACGGGGGCGGCGACCGCGCGTGCTGGTCCCGGGGGTGCGACTGCGCTGCCCGGGTGACGGTGGAGCCACTACCATCGGCCAGCATCGGCGGGCGTGTGCCCGGTCCCCAGGGCAGGGAGAGCGAAACGTGCTGATCACCCACGACACCCGCTGCGCGCTCGACACCGTCGTCGACCTGGTGAACACCGCACCGGAGGACGACACGGCGCCGGACGGGCTGCCCGACGTGGCGGGGCTCGGGGTTTTCGTGCGTTCGCACAGGATGAGCGATGTGGGGGTGCTGTCGGAATTCGACCTGTCGGCGGTGCGCCGGATCCGCGGGCGGTTCGCCGCGATCTTCGCGGCCCCCGACGCCCGCGCGGCCGCGGCTGTGATCAACGAGCTGGTCGCCGCCGCGGGCACCACGCCCCGGCTGACCGACCACGACGGCTACGACTGGCATGTCCACTACTTCGCCCCCGGCGCCTCCGTGGCCGACCACCTGGCCGCCGACTGCGGCATGGCCCTCGCGTTCTTCGTGGTGGCGGGCGAGCAGGAACGGCTGCGGCGCTGCGAGGCACCGGACTGCCGGCGGGCCTTCGTGGACCTCTCCCGCAACCGCTCGCGGCGGTACTGCGACAGCCGCACGTGCGGGAACCGGCTGCACGTGGCCGCGTACCGGGCGCGGCGCAAGGAGGCGGCGGGCTGAGGCCCGGCGGCCCCGATGTGTGGTCGTGGTCCCCGGCGGGTGACGCCGAGGACCCACGGTACGGCTCACAGCAACAGCAGATCGTGCAACGAAGCCATGAGCAGCAGACACCCGATCACCGCAAGGAAGATCATCAGCGGTGGCTGGGATAGGGCGAAGAGGCACCCGCGCGGCTCGTCCTTGGGCGGCGCGGCCTCGCTCTGTGTCGTGTCCACCATCTCGCGGGCGATGATGGCGCAGGTGAGAGGCGGGACGCGATCTGCACGCCCGCGACGAACGTACGTAGCCGGTTTCCTCGACGTCCGGTTCGCAACGCGTCCGGTCTTGATCGTTTGGGGACCGCAGGCGCTCCCGGCCGTCTCCCGGGTCCGGCGCCGGCCTCAGATGCCGTGCTTCTTCAGAATGGCCTCGATGTCGCTGAAGTCGTCGTCGCGGGACGCGCCCTTCGGGCGGGCCGCCGGACGCGCTCCCTGCCCCTCGCCCAGGGACGGCGCCGACGGCGCGGACGGCACCGCGTCCTGCCGCGCGGCCCGGGCCGCCGCCCTGCGCTCCTTGCGCGTGCCGCCCCGGCGGCGCTCCACCGCACGGGTCACCAGGAAGAGCGCCCAGGCGGCGCCGAGCAGGACGAAGCCCGCCCAGGCCGTGGGGCTGAAGGCGGTGCTCGCCGCCCAGCCGACGACGCCCGTCATCACCAGGCCGATCGGGACGAGGGAGTAGGCCGCGACGCGGACCGCCGTGAGGAAACGCTTGCGGTAGGCCGTGACGGCGGCGATGCCCAGGCCGGCCGCGGAGACGGCGGAACAGACGGTCTCGGCAATCATCCGGTCCTCCAGGCGGCGCTCGCCGGGTCGGAATGGTTCGTCCCTTCCATCCTGCACCTGCGCCGCTTCCCGCTGCCATGCTCCGGGAGAACATCAGGGGGATGTCCGGGTCGCCTCCTCCGCAGGTGCCGGCGGTCGTCCTCCCGCCGGCGCCCCTCCCGATGCGGCCGGGGGGAGACCGAGCTGGGAGACTGGGCGCATGAGCGACTCCTCCCCCGCATCCGCGCCCGTCCCCGTGCTCGACGTGTGGTGCGAACTGCAGTGCCCGGACTGCCGCAGCGCGCTGGACGACCTGAGCGCCCTGCGCGCCCGTTACGGCGACCGGCTGGAGCTGCGGCTGCGGCACTTCCCGCTGGAGAAGCACAAGCACGCCTTCGCCGCGGCGCAGGCCGCCGAGGAGGCCGCGGAGCAGGGGAAGCTGTGGCCGTACGTGGAGGCGGTGCTCGGCCGGGTGACGGAGCTGGACCGCGGGGGCGAGGCCTTCCTCGTCGAGGTGGCCCGGGAACTCGGGCTCGACGCCGAGGAGTTCGACACCGCCCTCGTCGACGGCCGGCACATCCTGATCGTCGACGCCGACCAGGCCGAGGGCAAGGCGATCGGCGTCACCGGCACCCCGACGTACGTCGTCGGCGGCGAGCGCCTCGACGGCGGCAAGAGCCAGGAGGGGCTGCGCGGACGCATCGAGGAGATCGTCGACCGGCTGCTGGCCGGTGAGGCAGGCTGACCGGCGCCCGAACGGACAGGCACGCTGACCGGCTGCCGGACTGTCCGGCGGCTGACCGGCGCCCCGGCCGGGCAGGAAGGCCGGCCGGTCCGTCCGGCCCGGCAGGCGGGCTGACCGGCGGACGGCCGGGCGCCTCACCGGCGTCCGGCCCGGCAGGCGGGTCGACCGGCGGACGGCCCGGTGACCCACCGGCGCCCCGGCCGGGCACGGGCCGGACGGCCGTCGCGGGCCCGCGCCGTGGGCGCCGCAGCAGGCAACGTTCGCCCGTCAAGGAGCGGCGTCCGGTGCGTGCTCCCGGCGTGCCGGCCGGACGCCCCCGTACGGGATGTACCCGGGCTTTCGGCCGGTGCGGCGAGTGGGGGTACCCCCTGCTCGAGCGGAGCCGAGAGCTTGGGGGGGTCCCCCCTGCTCGAGCGAAGCCGAGAGCTCGGGGGAGCGTGCCGGGCGTCGCGACGGGGCGAACGTCGCCTGCCGCGGCACTAGAGCAGGGTCTTGTAGAGCGCGTGGAGCACGGTCCGGTAGCCGAGCGAGGTGTAGAGCCGCTCGGCGGGCGTGTTGCCCGCGAAGACGTTCAGGCCGATGACGTCCTTGCCGGCGGCCACCGCCTGCGTCTCGGCCAGCAGCATCAGGGAGCGGCCGTGGCCGCGGCCGCGGAAGCTCTCGCCGGCCTCGACGTCGAACACGAAGGCCTTGTCCTCGGCGACCGACAGCCACAGGGTGCCGACTCCGGTGCCCTCGTGCTCGAGCACGCTCAGCAGCATGCCCGGCGTCGCGAAGCCCTGCGGCAGGAGCCGGACGTGATCCCGCTCGGACTTCGCGCGGGCCTCGTCCTCCGGCACGCCGCGGTCGATCCAGCTGCGGGCGTAGGCGGCCTTGCCCTTCTCCCGCCACGGTCCGTACTCGGCCTCCGTCATGGGGCGGCCCCGGCTGCCCTCGGGCAGGGCGGGCGCGGTGGTGCCGAGCCGCTTCTCCATGCCGCGGTTGCGCGGGACGTAGCCGAGGGCGGTCGCGAGCCGCAGCGCGGCCTCGGCCCCGGCCGGCACGGTGACCTCGACCCGCCTGCAGCCCCAGTCCCGCGCCACCTCCTCGGCGGCGAGCGCGGCGACCGTGCCGCGGCCCCGTCCGCGGTCCGGCTCGTCGATGCCCAGATCGAGGATCCGGGCCACGGCGGAGCCGAAGACGGGATGCGTGGCCAGCTGGACGGTGCCGACGGGACGGCTGTTGACGCACACCTGGTAACGGCGTGAGCGCGTTCCGTCGGTGTGGTGCTGAAGCGGCTCGGCCGGCCGCAGGGTCGTGGTCATCAGGGGCTTTCTACCCTCCGCCGCGGCGCGCGTCAGCCCCTTTCCCGTCTGCGGACGGTGCCGCCCCGGGCGTCACGGGTCCAGGTCGTCCCCGGCCCGCTCGGCGAAGACGCGCATGGCCTTGGCGGTCACCGGTCCCGGCGCGCCCGGCAGTTCGCGGTCGTCGACGCGGTGCACGGCCTGGACGTCACGCAGGGTGGAGGTGAGGAAGACCTCCTCCGCCCGCAGCAGCACGTCCAGCGGCAGGTCGCTCTCCCGGGCGCCCGTCCACTCGACGGTGAGTTCCCGGGTGATGCCCGCGAGGCAGCCGGAGGCCAGCGGCGGGGTGTGGATCTCGCCGTCGAGGACGACGAAGACGTTGGAGCCGGTGCCCTCGCACAGCTGCCCGACCGTGTTGGCGAAGAGGGCCTCGGAGGCGCCCCGGTCGTGGGCCCGGGCGAGCGCGACGACGTTCTCGGCGTACGAGGTGGTCTTCAGACCGGTGAGCGCGCCGCGTTCGTTGCGGGTCCACGGCACGGTGATCACGGCGGTGGAGTCGGGGCGGCGGGTGCTCTCGCCGAGGGCGACCACGAGCGTGGGACCAAGGTCGCCGCGGTCGGAGCCGAGCGGGCCCTGGCCGCCGGTGAACGTGATCCGCAGGCGGCCCAGCGGCACGGGGTTGGCCTCCAGGACGGCGGCACAGGCGCGGCGGACCTCGTCGTGGTCGGGGTCCGGCAGGCCGAGGCCGCGGGCGGAGCGGGTGAGCCGGTCCAGATGGCGGGTGAGCGCGAACGGCCGGCCGCCCACCGCCTTCACCGTCTCGAAGATGCCGTCGCCCACGGTCAGGCCGTGATCGAGGACGGAGACGCGGGCGGAGGCGATGTCCTGCAGTCCGCCGTCGAGCCAGATCTTCACGTGAGGGTCCCTCCACTTTCCTGGTACGCCCCCGACGCTACCGCGAGCAGGCGGGACGCCTTCAGCTCGGTCTCCCGCCACTCCCCCTCGGGATCGGAGTCCCAGGTGATGCCCGCGCCGGCGCCGAAGCGCAGGACGGCCGCCCCGCCCGCGGCCCGGTCGATCCAGAAGGTGCGGATGCCGACGGCCAGCTCCCCCACGCCCCGGTCGGCGTCGACCCAGCCGACGCCACCGCAGTAGGGCCCGCGCGGCGCGGTCTCCAGCGCGTCGATGATCCGCAGGGCGCTCGACTTCGGGGCGCCGGTGATCGAACCGGCCGGGAAGGCGGCGGCGAGGAGCTCGGGCCAGCCGGCGTCCGGGCGCAGTTCCCCCCGCACGGTGGAGACGAGGTGGACGAGGCCGGGGTGCTTCTCGACGGCGCACAGGTCGGGAACGGTGACGCTGCCGGTGACGCAGACCTGCCCGAGGTCGTTGCGGACCAGGTCGACGATCATCACGTTCTCGGCACGGTCCTTGTCCAGCAGCTCGGCCTCGGTGCGGGCCGTCCCCTTGATCGGTCCGGAGGAGACGGCCCGGCCGTCGCGGCGCAGGAAGAGCTCGGGGGACGCGGTGGCGATCTCCACCCCGTGTCCGGGCAGGCGGAGCGTTCCCGCGTACGGGGCCGGGTTGCCGCGGGCCAGCACGGCGGTCAGCGCGTCCACGTCCGCTCCGGGTCCGACCGGGGCGGAGAGCACGCGGCAGAGGTTGACCTGGTAGACCTCGCCGGCCGCGATGTGCCGGCGTATGCGGCGCACGCCCGCCGTGTACGCGGCGCGGTCGAGTGACGACGTCCAGTCGCCGGCCGCCGGTCCCCGCCACGCTCCCGGCACCGGTGCGGGCACCGGCATCTCCCGCACGTCCCGGAAGCGGGCGCAGGTCAACCTGCCCTCGTAGTCCGCGGCGACGGCCCAGAATCCGCTGGAGTCGAGGGCCGCGGGGTCGGCGGTGACATCGAGCAGGCCGGTGGCGAGACGGTCGCCGAAGCGGGCGAGAGCAGGCAGGTCGGGCACGCTGACGAGTCTATGGCGGCCTCCCGCGGTGGTCCCGGGTCGCGCCCCTTCGCGCACCCGGCCGGGGCGCCGCGCGGACACAGCGCAGCACGCTGCACAAACGCGTTTTTGTACTGGCCCGGGAATCCGCTAGAGTTCAACACGTCGCCGGGACGCGGAAGCGGCCCGAAACGACAGGCGGACGTAGCTCAGTTGGTAGAGCGCAACCTTGCCAAGGTTGAGGTCGCGAGTTCGAGCCTCGTCGTCCGCTCGAAGGAAGCAGGGGATCATCCCGTCCCCTGGACTCCTGGTGGAGTGGCCGAGAGGCGAGGCAACGGCCTGCAAAGCCGTCTACACGGGTTCAAATCCCGTCTCCACCTCCAAGGACGATTAGCTCAGCGGGAGAGCGCTTCCCTGACACGGAAGAGGTCACTGGTTCAATCCCAGTATCGTCCACTGGACCTCCGGGTCCGGCCGGATCCCCGGATCCTCGGCGCGATTAGCTCAGCGGGAGAGCGCTTCCCTGACACGGAAGAGGTCACTGGTTCAATCCCAGTATCGCGCACGCGTCACCCCTCACCGTCTCCTCGGAGCGGTGGTGGTCCCGAGGACGATTAGCTCAGCGGGAGAGCGCTTCCCTGACACGGAAGAGGTCACTGGTTCAATCCCAGTATCGTCCACACGAAGAAGCCCCCGGCCCTGCGGCCGGGGGCTTTTGCGTGGCCCGGCTCAGCTGGAGAACAGCATGTGGCCGAAGCTCTTGTGGCGGTGGTGGCCGCCGTAGTGACCGTGCCCGCCGTGCGGGGCGCCCCAGGCGGGGGCGGCGGGGTAGGCCTGCGGGGCGGACGGGGGCGGCGCGGGCTGGGACCACTGGGCCTCCACGCGGGTCAGCGCCTCCAGTTCGCCGTAGTCGAGGAAGATGCCGCGGCACCCGCTGCACTGCTCGATCTGGACGCCGTTGCGGTTGTAGGTGTGCATGGGCGCGTGACACTTCGGACACTGCATGTCGGCTCAACTCCTCGCCGGTGGGTCCTGCTTCGGTTGCCGCCAGGACAGACTCCGTCCGGCGGCGGTCGGTTGCACCCTACGTCGTAGGAGGGCGCGCGAACTCCCGCTGGACGGACCCCATTCGCCCACAGGCGTCGACGACGGCCTGTTCCACCTCGTCCAGGGGACGGCCCTCCCCGGCCGCCTTGGCGACGGCCCGGGCGGCGGTCTGCACGGTCAGTGCGCGGGCGGGCACGTCCAGGGCGGGCCAGGGGTCGCCGGCGGCGGGGACGGCCGGGCCGCCGGCGGTGCGGTAGGCGGTCAGGAAGCGGGTCCACTCGTCCGGCGGGAGCAGGCCGCAGGCGTACCAGGCCGCCGGGCGGGCCAGGTCCCAGGCGGGGACGCCGGTGCCGAGGTCGTCGACGTCGATGAGCAGCCAGGGTCCGTCGGGGGCCGGGTGGCGGACCAGTTGTCCGAGGTGGAGGTCGCCGTGGCAGAGGGCGCCGGGGCCCGGGAGGGGCGCGTCGGCGCGGGCCCAGGCCGGGAGGGTGGTCCAGGCGCGCAGGACCGGGGCCGCGGCGGGGTGGGCGGGCGCCGTGGCGCGCAGGCGCGCGAGGGCGTGGGCGGCCTTGGCGGGGCCCCGCATGGGGGGCGGTGCGGGGCGGTGGGACCCGACGGGGGTGCGGTGGAGGCGGGCGAGGAGGGTGGCGGCCGCCTCCCACGGGGCTGCCTCCGGGGCGCCGGGGTCCACGGGCGTGCCGTACGGCCAGCAGGTGACGAGGCGGCCGTGGACCGGGGCCGGCGCCGGGGTGAGCGGGGACAGCAGGACACCGGGCAGGCGGGCGGCCGTGGCAAGGCGGAGGGCCAGCTCGGCGGGGTCGGTGCCGGGGGCGTGGGCCTTCGCGACGGTGCCGGCGTGACGGACGACGGTGGCGTCGGGGCGGTCGGCGAGGGTGACGGTTGCGGCGGGGCCGCAGGCGCAGGAGGTGGGGGCGGGGTGGGCGGCGGCGGTGGCGTGCGCGGTGAGGTGGGGCAGGAGGGGGTCGGCGGTCACGGGGCTCCCAGGGGGTATGGCGCTGAGGGTGAGGGTACGGGGGTGCCGGCGTGGCGGTGGGGCGGGGTGCGGGCTCCTCGCGGAGGGGGTGAGGACGTGGGGGCGGGCGGGCGCGGGTCCGAGGTGCCCTCCACGGGGGTGACGCCCTTGGCGGGGTGGGCCTGGGCCGGGAAGTGATCCGCGCGGAACTGGGGCCACGTGGGTGGGGCGGGTCCGGGTGTGGGGGGCTGACCGGCGTCGGGCCGGCCGTGCGTGGGTTTCGCGGCCCGGCGCTGACCGGGTGCCGTCCGCGCCCACCCGTGCCGCCCCAGCGGCACGACGGGCCGCGGGATGCGGGAGGCGGGGCGCGGGAGGCGGCGGCGGTGGGCGTGGGGACGGCGATGCCGGCGCAGCTCCCCAGCTGCGCCGGCATTCTGCCGTCCGCCGTACCCCCGTCCCCACGGGGTTTCATGGGTGGATGTCCCCGCCCGGACCGCTCTTCCGGGCCTGGGGTCGCCGCTCAGCGCCCCAACACCACACCCACGGACGACGCCTGTGTGGCCACCGTCTCCCAGCCGTCGAAGACGAGCAGGAGCAGGGCCGCCAGGGGAAGGGCCATCAGCGTCGCCACCACGGGGTGACGGCGGCCCTGCCGGCGGGGGCGGAGGGCGGTGTGTGCCGCGCGTCCACCCGTGCGGACCAGCGTCCGCGGTGCCGTGTGGGCCATGGTCCCTCTCCTGACCGTTGTCGGTTGTCCCGGGCAGCGACGGGTGCCTGACCTCGGGGGACGAGTGCCGCACCCGCCGCTTGACCTCAAATCTAGGGGCGCGCGCAGTCCCCGGCGTCATGCCCTCGTACCGATTGGCGGGCCTCCCGGAGGATGAGCCGTGACCTGCGGACTACTCCCCTGGGTGGAGACGCGCTCCCGGGTCTCGGGGTGTTCCCGGAGGGGGTGGCCGTGGGGCCCGGTACGCCACGCCGTGACCGGGTGACTTCGCTCACGTTCGCCGCGGCCGCGCGCCGCGCCCTCACCGCCGCCCCCGCTGCCCCGCCCGCCGCAGGTCCGCGCCCGCGCACCGTCGCCCGCGTGTCCACGGCCGTGACCGCGAGGTCACCCGTGCCGGGGCCAATCGCCTCCCGGTTGACGGACGTTGGGATCATGGCCGGCTTCGTGCCCGGTGGTGCGCGGACGGGATGACCGCGCCTCAATTCGCCCACCGGGCACGGACAATCGATCGGGTCGAGAGGGCGCGGCCTCTGCGCGCCGGCGGCCGTGGGTACGTAAGCTGTGGCTCGTCACAGGGACCGGGCAGCGGGGATGAACATGGCGATGATGCGCCTGAGGCGCGAGGACCCGCGCGTCGTCGGCTCGTTCAGGCTTCACCGACGGCTCGGCGCGGGCGGGATGGGCGTGGTCTACCTCGGCTCCGACCGGAAGGGCCAGCGGGTCGCGCTGAAGGTCATCCGGCCGGACCTGGCGGAGGACCAGGAGTTCCGCTCCCGGTTCGCGCGCGAGGTGTCCGCGGCCCGGCGGATCAGGGGCGGCTGCACGGCGCGGCTGGTGGCCGCCGATCTGGAGGCGGACCGGCCGTGGTTCGCCACGCAGTACGTTCCGGGGCCCTCCCTGCACGACAAGGTGGCCGACGAGGGCCCGCTGAGCGCGGCGGAGGTCGCGGCGGTCGGCGCCGCACTGTCCGAGGGGCTGGTCGCCGTGCACGAGGCGGGGGTCGTGCACCGGGACCTGAAGCCGTCCAACATCCTGCTGTCCCCCAAGGGACCGCGGATCATCGACTTCGGCATCGCCTGGGCCACCGGCGCGTCGACGCTCACGCACGTCGGCACCGCGGTCGGCTCGCCCGGCTTCCTGGCCCCGGAGCAGGTGCGCGGCGCCGCCGTGACCCCGGCCACGGACGTCTTCTCGCTGGGCGCGACGCTGGCATACGCGTCCACGGCCGACTCGCCGTTCGGGCAGGGCAGCTCCGAGGTGATGCTGTACCGCGTGGTCCACGAGGAGCCGCAGCTGCGCGGTGTGCCGGACGCGCTGGCTCCGCTCGTGCGCGCCTGCCTGGCCAAGGACCCCGAGGACCGGCCGAGCACGCTGCAGTTGTCGCTGCGGCTGAAGGAGATCGCGGCGCGGGAGGCTCAGGGCATGGGCGATGTGCGTCCGCCCTCCCCGCGCGCCGCAGAGGCGGACCGGCCGACGGGGCAGCTCGTGGACACCTATCCCGACCACTACCGCGCCGGCCACCCGGATCAGCGCGGCCGGCGGCGTCCGCAGGGGGCTTCCGGTACGCCCACGGAGCGGGGGGCCGGGCCGTCCGCACGCGGTGGCGTGCCCTCGCGCGGGGGCGGTGCGTCCCGGGGCGCGGTCGCTCCACGCGAGGGCCGTGCACCCTCCGGCACGGGCGGGGGACGGGCGACTCCGGCGCCACGCAGGGGCACCCGTCCGGGGGGTGGGCGGCCGGCCCCGCGCGGCGGTGCCGGGCGTCCGGGGCCGCGCACGACGAAAACGGGGCTGCGGCCGGCCAATCCGCGTCTGCTGCGGCAGCGGCTGTTCGTGTTCGTGGTGGTGACGCTGCTGGTCGCGCTCGGCATCGCGGCCGCACAGGGGTGCCAGGGCCCGGCCCGGGGACTCGGCGGTGACGGGAACGGCGCGCGGTCCGGACCGGAGAGCGTCCGGGCGCGCGTGGTGGCACCACACGTACCGGCGCAGCCGGCGTCGGGGGACGACGAACGACCGCGGAGGCACGGCGCCCGGCCGGCGGGCGAGGGCACCGGACCGGCGGCGGAGCAGCCCGCCCGGCCGGAGCGCTGAGACGGCGGACCGGCGCGTCCAGCGGACGCCCCCGGGCACGGTGAGCAGACGCCGCCGGCACGTCAGGCGGCGCCGCCGACGCGGCGCAGGTCGCCCGTCCGCCGCCAGGACGCGCGGTGCAGGCGGTGGCGCGCATCCGGCGGGAAGGAGGTGCGCGGCCGCCCGGCACGGCGAGGCTGCCGGGCACCGGCGTCGGGGAGCAGGTACAACTGCTGACGCTCACCACTTGATCTTGGTCGGCCGGCACAGGGGTGGGCGTACGAGGTGGCGCGTCGTCACGTCCTGCTCATCCTGGTCCCAGGCGCTGAGCTGAGGTCTTCTCCGAGCAGATCAGCACCGGATCAACGGAGCGCCGGAGCTGGAGAAGGCGCTCGCACCGGCCCGCCCGCTCGCCGGCGCGGCCTGTGGCACGTGCCACGACGGCGACGGCGGCCCTGCCGTCCCGTGCGGAGCCGGGCGCCCACGGGCCGTGGGTCAGGACCGGGGACGGCCCGTCGCGACGGCGTAGAAGGCGACGGCGGCCGCGGCGCCCACGTTGAGGGAGTCGACGCCGTGGGACATGGGGATGCGGACCCAGGTGTCGGCGGCGGCCAGTGCCCGGCGCGACAGGCCCCGGCCCTCGGCGCCGAGCATCAGGGCGACCCGGTCCATGGTGTGCGGGGCGACCTCGTCCAGGGCTCTGGCCTGCTCGTCCGGCGTGAGCGCTAGCAACGTGAACCCGGCCTCGCGGACCGCGTCCAGGCCCCGGGGCCAGACGTCGAGGCGGGCGTACGGGACGGAGAACACCGCGCCCATGGAGACCTTGACGCTGCGCCGGTAGAGGGGGTCGGCGCAGTCGGGTGAGAGCAGGACCGCGTCCATGCCGAGGGCGGCGGCGGAGCGGAAGATGGCCCCGATGTTGGTGTGGTCGTTGACCGACTCCATGACGGCGACCCGGCGGGCGCCGCCCAGCAGCTCCGCCGCCGTGGGCAGCGGCCTGCGCTGCATGGAGGCGAGGGCGCCGCGGTGTACGTGGTAGCCGGTGACGCGCTCGGCGAGGTCCGGCTCGACCACGTACACGGGCGCCGCGGAGGCCGCTATGACGTCACCCATGACGTCGACCCATTTGGCGGACAGCAGCATGGAACGCATGGCGTACCCGGCGTCCCCGGCCCGGCGGATGACCTTCTCGCCCTCGGCGATGAACAGGCCCTCGGCGGGCTCGCGCCGGCGGCGGAGCTCGACGTCGGTCAGGCCCGTGTAGTCGTGCAGACGCGGGTCGTCGGGGTCCTCGACGGTGATGGGATGGGCCACGGGGTGATACTGCCTTGTCCTGGTGGGGTGCCTACGGCTCGGATGGGGAGGTCGCCCGGGTCACGCGGGGTCCGGGCCGACCCGGACCACCTCACCGACGACGATGACGGCCGGCGGCCGCACCTCCTCGGTACGCACCGTCTCGGCGACCGTCGCGAGGGTGGCGTCGACCCGGCGCTGCGCGGCCGTGGTGCCCTCCTGGACGAGGGCGACCGGGGTGTCCCCGGACCTGCCGTGCGCGACCAGCGTCTCGGCGATCTTGCCGATCTTGTCGACGCCCATGAGGATCACGAGCGTGCCGGTGAGCTTCGCCAGGCTCGGCCAGTCGACCAGGGAACGCTCGTCGTCCGGCGCGACGTGCCCGCTGACCACGGTGAACTCGTGGGCGACCCCGCGGTGGGTGACCGGGATGCCGGCGGCGCCGGGGACCGAGACGGAGCTGGAGATGCCGGGGACGACCGTGCAGGGGATGCCCGCCTCGGCCAGCGCGTGCAGTTCCTCCATGCCCCGGCCGAAGACGTAGGGGTCGCCACCCTTGAGCCGGACGACCGACTTGCCCTGCTTGGCGTGCTCGACGAGGGCGTTGTTGATGGCCTCCTGGGCCATGTGGCGCCCATAGGGGATCTTCGCCGCGTCGATCACCTCGACGTGCGGCGGCAGTTCGGCCAGCAGGTCGCGGGGGCCGAGCCGGTCGGCGATGACGACGTCGGCCTCGGCGAGCAGGCGGCGTCCGCGGACCGTGATCAGGTCGGGGTCGCCGGGTCCGCCGCCGACGAGGGCGACGCCGGGGGTCCGGGTGCGGTGGTGCGGGGCGACGAGGGTGCCGTCGCGCAGTCCCTCGACGACCGCGTCGCGGATGGCGGCGGTGCGGCGCGGGTCGCGTTCCGCGGCGTCCGAGGTCAGGACGGCGACGGTGACGCCCGCGCTGTGACCGGTCGCGGGGGTCCAGGCGGTGGCCGCGTCGGCGTCGTCGGAGCGCACGCACCACACGCGGTGGCGTTCCGCCTCCGCGGAGGCGGCGGCGTTGGCCCGGGGGTCGCTGGTGGCGATCAGGGCGTACCAGGCCTCGGCCAGGTCGCCCTCGGCGTAGGGGCGCCGCTCCCAGGTGATCTCGCCGGCGTCGGCCATGGCCTCGACGGAGGGGGTGGCCTCGGGGGAGACCAGCAGGACGTCCGCGCCCGACGCGACCAGGGCCGGGAGGCGGCGCTGGGCGACCTGGCCGCCGCCGAGGACGACCACGCGGCGGCCCAGGAGGCGGAGGCCTACGGGGTAGGCAGGGTGTTCGGCCATGTGAGGTGGGGCTCCTCGTCCCGGCGGTACGCATGGGCGCTACGGCTGTGGAGCAGCCCTGACGTGCGCATTCTAGAGATTGCTTCAGGGTACGGCGGGCCGGGGTGGGGCGGGGCACCCAGTGACGTACCCCACCCCGGCGGACTACTTCTCGGTGACGCCCGCCGAGTCGAACGTCGCCACCTCGTGCATGGCCCGCGCCGTGCTCTGCACCAGCGGCAGGGCCAGCAGCGCGCCGGTGCCCTCGCCCAGGCGCAGGTCGAGGTCGACCAGGGGGCGCAGGCCGAGTTTGTTGAGGGCGGCCACGTGCCCGGGCTCGGCGCTGCGGTGGCCGGCGATGCAGGCCGCGAGGACCTCCGGTGCGATGGCCCTGGCGACCAGGGCGGCCGCGCCGGCGCTGACGCCGTCCAGGATCACCGGCGTGCGCAGGGAGGCGCCGCCGAGGAGGAGGCCGACCATCGCCGCGTGCTCGAACCCGCCGATCGCGGCGAGGACGCCGATGGGGTCCGCCGGGTCCGGCTGGTGCAGTTCGAGGGCGCGCCGGACGACTTCGGTCTTGCGGGCGAGCGTCTCGTCGTTGATGCCGGTGCCCCGGCCCGTGACCTCGGCCGGGTCGGCGCCGGTGTAGACGGAGATCAGGGCCGCGGACGCGGTGGTGTTGGCGATCCCCATCTCGCCCGTGAGGAGCGCCTTGTTCCCCGCCGCGACCAGGTCCCGGGCGGTCTCGATGCCCACCTCGATGGCCTTCTCGGCCTCCTCGCGGGTCATCGCGGGGCCGGTGGTCATGTCCGAGGTGCCGGCCCGGACCTTGCGGGGCAGCAGGCCCGGGGTCGCGGGCAGGTCGGCGACCACGCCGACGTCGACCACGCACACCTCCGCGCCCACCTGCCCCGCGAAGGCGTTGCAGACCGCTCCCCCGCCGAGGAAGTTGGCCACCATCTGGGCGGTGACCTCCTGCGGCCAGGGGGTGACGCCCTGGGCGTGCACCCCGTGGTCGCCGGCGAAGATCGCGACGGCGGCGGGCTCGGGGATCGGCGGCGGGCACTGGCGGGACAGTCCGGACAGCTGGGCGGAGATGATCTCCAGCATGCCGAGCGCGCCCGCGGGCTTGGTCATCCGCTTCTGCCGCTCCCAGGCTTCACCGAGCGCCTTGGCGTCCAGCGGGCGGATGCCGGCGACGGTCTCGGCGAGGAGGTCGTGCGGGTCCTCGCCGGGCAGGGCGCGCCGGCCGTACGTCTCCTCGTGCACGACCCACGACAGCGGGCGGCGCTTGGACCAGCCGGCCTGCATCAGCTCCGGCTCCTGCGGGAACTCGTCGACGTATCCGACGCACAGGTAGGCCACGACCTCCAGGTGCTCGGGCAGGCCGAGGACGCGGACCATCTCGCGCTCGTCGAAGAAGCTGACCCAGCCGACGCCGAGGCCCTCGGCGCGGGCGGCGAGCCACAGGTTCTCCACCGCGAGCGCCGAGGAGTAGGGCGCCATCTGCGGCTGTGTGTGGCGGCCCAGGGTGTGCCGTCCGCCGCGGGTCGGGTCGGCGGTGACCACGATGTTCACGGGCGTGTCGAGGATGGCCTCGATCTTCAGCTCCTTGAACTGCTTCGCCCGGCCCTTCGGCAGCGACTTGGCGTACGCCTCACGCTGGCGCATGGCCAGCTCGTGCATGGCCTGCCGGGTCTCGGCGGAGCGGATGACGACGAAGTCCCAGGGCTGGGAGTGGCCCACGGACGGGGCCGTGTGCGCGGCCTCCAGCACGCGGAGCAGCACCTCGTGCGGGATGGGGTCACTGCGGAAGCCGTTGCGGATGTCGCGGCGCTCACGCATGACCTTGAGCACGGCCTCGCGCTCGGCCTCGCCGTAGCCGGGCGCGGCCGGACCGGTGGACTGAGGTGTTTCTGCCACGGCGGCCGTGCTCTCTTCCTGGTCGGCGACCTGTGTGTCGAGGTCGTCCGCGCGCTCTGCGACGACGGGTTCGGGTTCCTCGCCGGGGGCGGCCGGGGCGGTGCCGGCCCCGCGGGGCGCGGGGACGGTGACCCCGGCTTCGCGGGCACCGCCGTGCTGCGCGGCCGACTCCGCCGTCGCTCCGGGGACGTCGGCGTGGTGGTGCTGTCCGGGGACGGTCACGGAGTGCGGCGGCGTGGGCGCGAGATGCGGGGTGGTGGGCACCGAGCCGTCCACCGGCACGAACTGACCGAGTGTCTGACCGGGCTCGGGCTGAAGCGGAACACCGCCGGGAAGCGGGGCTTCGCGGCCCGCGTCACCCGGCAGCGACGCCTCGGGGTGCGCGTCGCCCGGCAGCGACCCCTCGGGGTCCGGGCCGCCCGGCGCCGGAACGGCCGTCACCGCTGCCGGTTCCCCGGGAGCGGGGGTGCCGATTTCGGCGGCCGGGTCCGCCGCGGCCGGCCCGGAGGGCTCGGCCGGCGCCGCTGCCGGATCGGCCGGCTGCGCCTGGTCCGCGGCGGTCTCGTCCCCGGGGCGCGGGGCGCCGGTGAGGAGGGCGGCCTGCGGTTCCCCGGGCTCGGTGCCGGCCGTGGGGGCAGCCTCTCCCGCGGGCGCGAGGAAGGTGGCGTCCTCGGGCGAGGTCTCACCGTCGGCAGCGCTCTGCTGCACGGGCGCGGTGCCCGGGTCCGCGTCGGGGGGCCCGGTCTCGGCGACCGCCGCACCGTCCCCGCTCACGGGCTGTGCGCCGGGGGCCGGAGGCTGTTCCGCCTCGGGGTCCGCCGCCCCGGCCGGCGCGAGCTGCGTTCCCTGGGCGACGGCATGCTCGGTGTCCGCCGCCGGGTGGGTCGCCGGGACGGCCACGGGGACGGTGCCGTCGCCGGCGGGCAGCGCCACGCCGTCGACGGGCACCGCGTCACCGCCGGCGGCGGCCGGGACGGCCACGGCGTCCGCCGTCGCGGACGCGGGCGCGGCCTCAGGCGCACCGGGGCCGGTAGAGGGGTCGGCGACGATGTGCGCGGCCTCGACACCGGCAGCGGCACCGGGGTCGACGGAGGAGCCGCCGGTGATCTCGGCGGGCTCGACAACGGCAACGGGCTCGGCGGAGGGGTCGGCGGTGGCCCCAGGGGCCTCGGCACCGGCACCGGGGTCGGTGAAGGGACCGGCGATGTTCTCCGCGGCCACGGGACCGGCGGCGGCCGCGGAAAGCGGACCGGCGGCAGCCTCGGGACCCGAACCGGAGGCAGCCTCGGGACCGGGACCGGCCTCGGGACCGGTGGCGGCGGCCTCAAGCTGCTGCGCCTCGGCGGCCTGCGCCACGGTGCCGGTGCCGTGCGTCGGCCCGTGCTCCGGGGCCGGTTCGCCGGGTGCCGCGGCCAGGACCTCGCCGTGCTCCGGGTCGTGGCCCGCCTCCGGGGCACCACCGGGCCCGCCGGTGCCGACGACGGGAGCCGGGACGGCGCCCGTCGCGAGCACGCCCTCGGGCCCGGCCTCGTGAGCGGGTGCTGCGGCGGCCCAGGGGGCCTGGACCTGCCCGGCTCCGGCAGTCGCCCCGGCCGCCTCCGCGGCGAGCGCCGCGTCTTTCGCGGGATGTACGGCCTCCCCGGCCTCCTCGGCACGGAAACCGTCCTGCGGCGGGTGCGCGGACCCGGGCACCTGCGCGGCCCCTGGCATCTGGCCGTCGGCGGCGGTCACGGGTCCCCGGCCCTGCGGGGGCTCCTGGCCCACCGTCACCGGGACGGCGCCGTCCGGTCCGTGGGCCGGTCCGGGCACCTGACCGCCCGTCGAGTCGTGAGCGTTCTCCGGCGCGTACCCGGGTGCGGCGGCCGGTCCGCCGTCGGCTCCGTGTGCGGTCGCGGCGGCTTCGAACCCCTGCGCGGACTGCCCGCCGTCGACGGCGTGGGCAACCGCGGGGGCGGGCCCGCCGGCCTGTGAGGTCAGCCGCGCCACGGCGGCCTGGGCGGCCCCGTCCGGGCCGCCGGCGGGCACGACCGCTTCCGCCGCCGGGTCCTGCAGCTCCACCGGCGCGGCAGCGGTCGCCGGCACCTGGGTGCCCCAGGGCGCCGCGCCCAGCGGTGCCGTCTCCTGCGCCTGCGGGACGTCCAGGTATTCGGGACCGGTGACCGGCGGCCCGGCGTGACGTACCGGCGCACCGGCGGGGCCGCGGTCGGCGAGGGAGCGGACCGGACTCGCCGAGGTGTCCGGGATCGGCGGGCCGAGGTGCAGCGGCCGGCGCGGGGGTGTGGCCGCCGCGGGGGTGGACGGCGTGGGCGGGGGGGCGGGGTGGCGGACGGCGCCGAGGTCGACGGCCTGGCTGTCGCGGCCGGACACCTCGTGCGGGCCCGGCTCGTGGACGGCCTCGACGACGGGCTCCGGCGGGGGCGGGGCCACCTCGTTGCCCCACGCGCCGTGCGAGCCCGGCAGCAGCAGGTCCTCGTCCTCGGCGGGAGTCTCGGCGAGGTAGGTGTACACGCCGTGTGCGGGGACGCCCGGCTGTTCCACCATGCCTGCGTTCTCCGGCAGCCCGTCGCCCGGGACCTGGCCGGTGTCGGTCATGCGTACCCCTCGCCCATCGATTCAGTGCTTCCACGACCAGCTCACCGGGAACGGCGCACCGACCGTCCCGCAGTGAAGAACGAGCGTCCGTCCCCAGCGGCACGAACGACCCGGTGTAAAAAGCGACAAAGCCATTGAGTGGCATTCTCGCGGTCGTTCCGCCGCCGCGACAGCTTGATCCGCGACGGTCCGCTGTGGACTGCGCCACGTTGCGCGTCCTCCGGTTGTGCCGTACCGCGGCAGCCTCACCCAAAACAGGCGCGCTTTTTGGACATTGGCCGACGAAGCGCCGGGCGCCCCGGTGCGGTACAACGATCGGCCAGCCTACCGCGCGCAGTACGACAAACGGATCACGGGGCACGATCCGGGAGAAGCCCGGTGAGCAGGAACGCGACGCTCCGCTCCGTCTCCGTCCAAGCCCGCGTGTCGAGTTCCACGGACTGCAGCAGCGCGCACTCGACGCGGTAGCCGTGCTCGGTGAGGTCGCGGCCGACGAGTTCGGCCACGTCGCGGTTGACCGCGTGCGCGACGATGCGCTGCGGGCGCCGGTCGGCCACCGCCGAGACGACCGCCGCTCCCCCGCCGCCGACCCGGACGACGTCCGGCTCGGGCAGGTTCTCCAGGACGTGCGGGGCGATGCCGTGCACGACCTGGAGGTGGACGCCGAAGCGGCGGGCGGCCGCCTCGGTGCGGGCGCAGGCCTCCGCGTCCTGGTCGACGGCGATGACGGCGGCGCCGCCGCGCGCGGCCTCGGTGGCGAACGCGCCGCTGCCGCAGCCGATGTCCCACACCAGGTCGCCGACGCGCGGTCCGAGGCGGGCGAGTTGGACCGCGCGGAGGAGGTCGGTCTCGCCTTCGCCGAGGGCGTCGCCGTACGCCTCGGCGGGCTGGGTCCAGCCGCGCGGCCCGGCGCCGGGGTCGCGTCCGGCGATCCAGCCGCCGTCCTCGGCGCCGGGGACGGGGCCGCCGATGACGATGACGACGTTCGGGTCGCGCCAGGTGTGGTCGGCCGCCTTGTCGGAGGTGACGACGCTGACCTGTTCGCGTTCGGTGCCGAGTTCCTCGCAGATGACGAAGGTGCGGTGCACCCCTTCGAGGAGGAGCCCGAGTTCGGCCGGTCCGGCGCCGGGGGCGGTCAGGACGGCGACCTTGCTGTGGGCGCGGCACACGTTCACCGCCCGTCGCAGGGTGCGCGGGTGGGCGGCGACCACCTGCGCGTCGTCCCAGGGCATGCCGGCGCGGGCGAAGGCGGCGGCCACCGAGGAGACGGCGGGGACGACCTCGACCTCCAGGCCGAACTCGGGGGCGCGCAGGGTCCGTACCACCCCGAAGAAGCCGGGGTCTCCGTCCGCGAGCACCACGGCGGTGCCGCGGTGGGCGGCGATGCGGCGCGCGGCGAGGGCGGGGCTGCCGAGGCGGACCCGCTCGGCGCTGCCGGGGACCTCGGGAAGTGCCAGGTGGTGGGCGGCGCCCGCCACCAGGGTGGCGGCGGAGAGAGCCGAGCGCGCCGCGTCGGTCGGTGGCGAACCGTCCCAGCCGATCACCGTGACCCGGTCGGCCATCGTCGTCAGTCTCCCAGGGGTTTTCGCAGGTCGTCAGGGACAGCGCCCGCACGGGGCCCCGTGAGAGTACCTGGTCGAGTGGTGGGACTCGGCGCAGGGCGGGCGCGCGCCGGGTCCGGTCGCGTCGGCGGCGGTCTCGGCCCCGGTTCAGTTCCAGTCGGAGAAGGAGGTGAAACCACCGGTGTCGGCCAGTTGCTCGCCCACGCCCTCCAGGTCCTCGGGCAGCAGGCTCCAGACGATCAGGTCGGTGCGTACGTCGGTCCACCGGCCGTCCCGGCCGCGGGCACGCGCTATCCGGGCGCCGCGCAGGACCCCCTCGCTGATGCAGCCGATCTTCTGGGCGACCTGCTGGGAGGCGGTGTTGTCGGCGGGGGTGCGCAGTTCCAGGCGTTCGAAGTGCTGGTCGTGGAAGAGCCACTGCGCGGTGGCGAGGGCCGCCTCACAGGCGTAGCCCTCGCCGCGGGCCCAGGGGGCGACGACGTAGGCGATCTCGGTGGAGCGCACCCGCCAGTCGGTGTGGCGCAGGTGCACGGTGCCGACCAGGCGCTGGGTGAGGAACTCGGTGACCGCGAAGACGATGCCTCTGCCCTCGGCGCGTTCGGCGGGCGCGAGTTCGGTGATCCAGGCGCGGGCGTGGGCCTCGGTGCAGGGGTGGGGCACGGAGGTCCACGCGGTGACGAGTTCGTCGTTCATCATCTCGGTGAACGCCTCGACGTCCGACTCCTCGAGGGGGCGCAGTACCAACCGCTCCGTGCTGATGGAGACGTTGGGGAAGGTGCTCGTCATGCGCCGCTCCGTAAGCTTCGGAATACCTGCAGGCCTGCTGAACTGCCCAGCATGCAGCATGCAGGCACCTGCCCGCACCACGGGGTCCTCCCCGCCGTCGCGGCGGGTGGGGGCGCCCCCACCCGCCGGAACGTGGACCCCGCGGGCCGTCGCGGACGGGATCAGAAGGCGGGGACGACCGCGCCCTGGTACTTGTCCTGGATGAACTTCTTCACCTCGGGGGAGGTCAGCAGCTTCACGAGCTTCTTGACGCGCGGGTCGTTCTCGTTGCCCTTCTTCACAGCGAGGAAGTTGGCGTACGGGTTGCCCTTGGCGGACTCGGCGGCGAGGGCGTCCTTGGCCGGGCTGAGGTCGGCCTCCAGGGCGTAGTTGCCGTTGATCACCGCGGCGTCGACGTCCCCGAGGGAGCGCGGCAGCTGCGCCGCCTCCAGCTCCTTGAACGACAGGTTCCTCGGGTTGGAGACGACGTCCTTCGGGGTCGCCGCGTACCCGGCGCTCGCCTTCAGCTTGATCAGGCCGTTCGCCTCCAGCAGCTTCAGCGCGCGGGCCTCGTTCGTGGTGTCGTTCGGCAGGGCGACGTCGGCGCCCTTCTTGAGGTCCGCGAGCTTCTTGACGCTCTTGGAGTAGACGCCGAGGGGCTCCAGGTGCACGGTGCCGCCCGGGACGGGCACGATGTCGGTGCCGTTCTTCTGGTTGAAGTCGTCGAGGTAGGGCTTGTGCTGGAAGTAGTTGGCGTCGACCTGGCCCTGCTGGACGGCCGTGTTCGGGGTCACGTAGTCGGTGAACTCCTTGACCTCCAGCTTGAGGCCGGCCTTCTTGGCCAGGTGATCCTTCACGTAGTCGAGGATCTCGCCGTGCGGGGTCGGGCTGGCGGCGACGGTCAGGGGGGCGTCGGCGTCGGCCTTGGCGGAGTCCGGGCCCGAGCCGCAGGCGCTGAGCCCCAGGGTGAGGGCTCCGGCGGCCAGGACGGCGGTGGTGATCTTGGCGGTGTTACGCACGAAAAGTGCCTTTCCTTGGGTGGTGCGACCCCGTGGTGGTGAACGGGGAGTGCGGGGGTGGGGTGTGCGGGGGCGGACGGGCAGTGACTCAGCCGACCTTGCCGACGTCGGCCGCCGCCGGCTCCTTGGCCTTCAGCAGCCGCAGCCTCGGCGCCGGGCCGGAGCGTCCGCCGCGGTCGTGCAGTGAGCGGGCCGCCCAGTCGCCGGCGAACTGGATGAGCGAGATGACGACGGCGAGGATCGCCACGGTGATCCACATCAGCCCGGTCTCGAAGCGCTGGTAGCCGTAGCGGATGGCGATGTCGCCGAGACCGCCGGCGCCGACGGTGCCGGCCATCGCCGAGTAGCCGATGAGCGCCACGATCGTGGTGGTGGTGCTGGAGATCAGCGACGGCAGGGACTCCGGGACGAGCACCTTGCGGACGATGGTCCAGGTGTTGCCGCCCATCGCCTGGACCGCCTCGACGAGCCCGCCGTCGACCTCGCGGACGGCCGTCTCCACGAGCCGCGCGAAGAAGGGGATGGCCCCGATGGCCAGCGGCACGATCGCGGCCTCGCGCCCGATGGTCGTCCCGGTCACCGACCGGGTGAAGCCCATCAGGGCGACCATCAGGATGATGAACGGCATCGAGCGGGCGATGTTCACGACCTGCCCGATGACCTTGTTGGCGGCGACGTTCTGCAGCAGCCCGCCCCGGTCGGTGAGGACGAGCAGGATGCCGAGCGGCAGGCCGCCGACGACGGCGATCAGCGTGGACCAGCCGACCATGTACAGGGTGTCCCAACACGCCTGGGACAGCAGCGGCTGCATCGTCGAGAAGTCGGTCGAGGTCACTTGGCGGCCTCCGTCACCAGCGGGGCGTCGAGGGCCGGGTTGCCGACGACGTCGATCTGCAGTCCCTGTTCGCGCAGGAAGCCGATCGGCACGACGTTGTCCTCGTAGCGGCCGGGCAGCTCGATGCGCATGCGGCCGACCTGGTGGCCGCCGACGGTGTCGATGGCGGCGCCGAGGATCGAGATGTCGATGTTGTAGGTGCGCGACAGCTGCGAGATGACCGGCCGGGTGGCGGCCTCGCCGTGGAAGGTGACGTCCACGACGGTGCGTTCGTCGCCGGAGGCCTCGCCGCCGACCGGGAACAGCGCGGAGGCGAGCTGGGACCCCGGGGTGGCGAGCAGCTCGCCGACGGTGCCGGACTCGACGATGCGGCCCTTCTCCATCAGGGCGGCCGAGTCGCAGATGCTCTTGACGACGTCCATCTCGTGGGTGATGAGCAGGACGGTCAGGCCGAGCTGCCGGTTGAGGTCGCGCAGCAGCTGCAGGATGGAGCGGGTGGTCTCCGGGTCGAGGGCGCTGGTGGCCTCGTCGGACAGCAGCACCTGGGGATCGCCGGCGAGGGCGCGGGCGATGCCGACGCGCTGCTTCTGCCCGCCGGACAGCTGGGCGGGGTAGGCGCCGGCCTTGTCGGCGAGGCCGACGAGGTCGAGCAGGTCGAGAGCCTTGCGGGAACGTTCCTTCCCGGACTTGCCGAGGATCTCCAGCGGCAGTTCGACGTTGTCCTGGACCGTCCGCGAGGACAGCAGGTTGAAGTGCTGGAAGACCATGCCGATGTGGCTGCGCGCCCGGCGGAGCTCCTTGCCGGCCCGCGGGCCGCGCCCGGCGAGGGCCGTCAGGTCCTGGCCGGCGACGGTGACCGTGCCGGAGGTGGGGCGCTCCAGCAGGTTGACGCAGCGGATCAGGGAGGACTTGCCGGCGCCGGACTGGCCGATGACGCCGTACACCTCGCCTTCGCGGACGTGCAGGTCGACGCCGTCCAGGGCGGTGACCTCGCGGCCGCGGGAGCGGTAGACCTTGGTGAGGCCCGATGTGGTGATCACGTGGGTTTCCGTCACTGTCGAGTGCGCGGCGCGTCGTGGGCGCCGGCACGGCGTTCATGGTTGTGGGCAGCCAGAACGCAGCACGGTTCTCACGCCGTCGGACAGACAGGGAGAAGCGTGCGCGCGGGGGGCGGGGCTCGGTCGCACGCCGGCCGGCGGCCGGACGCGGGGCGGACACGAGCGGGCTCTCGCTTCGGGGCGCGAGGATCAGACGGTGCAGGGGCCCTCTAGCAGGCGCACATTCGACGCGCAGGACACATACAACGAGCACCGGGCGTCATGGTCGCCTCGGTCGCAGGGGTGCGGTCGCTCGTCGTGGTCATGCGCATCAGTAAAGCAGACGGACGGTCCTGACCGAACCCGGCCGTCCGCATGCTGGACAGCCGTGGACATCACTCAGCGGCGGACGGAGATCTCGATGTCCGCGCCGTCGACCAGCGCGGACAGGGCCGACAGGTCCTCGACCACCAGGTCGGCGTCGAGTTCGCCGGCCCGGTGGGTGGTGGCCAAGGCCACGGTCGTCATGCCGGCGGCGCGCCCGGCCCGCAGCCCGGCGGGCGCGTCCTCGAAGACGACGCAGCGGGCCGGGTCGACCCCCAGCGCGCGGGCGGCGAGCAGGTAGGGCTCGGGGTCGGGCTTGCCCCGGGTGACGTCCTCGGCGGCGACGAGCGTCTTGGGCAGGATGCCGACGGCGTCGAGGCGGGCCTCGGCCAGCCGCCGGGTGGCCGACGTGACGACGGCCCACCGGTCGGCGGGCACGGAGTCGAGGAACGCCCGGGTGCCCGGCAGCAGCCGTACGCCCCCGTTCGGCACGTCCTCGACCTCCAGCCGTTCGATCCGCGCCACCGCCTCCGGCACGAGCGTGGCGGGCAGCAGGTCGGCGGCGACCTCGGCGGCGGTCCGGCCGTGCAGTTCGATCCGCCCGAACCGCTCGGCGCTGATCCCGTACTCCACGGCCCACCGCGTCCAGCAGCGCCGGACGGAGTCGAGGGAGGAGACGAGGGTGCCGTCGTTGTCGAACAGGAGTGCCTGGGCGCGCATGGTCATGCCGTCGACCCTACGGCGCCCGGCCGGGGGCGGCCGCCACGGGTCTTTTGGCCCGTAATAAGGTCGCTCCATGCTTGATGCCCTGACGCTGGTGACCGGCGTCGCCGCGCTGCTGCTCGCCGCCTGGTGCGGCTGGGCGGCCCACCGTGACCAGTCGACGAAGGACTGGCATTTCATCGGCATGGCCGTGGTGACCCTGCTGGCCACGATCCAGCTGGTGGTGGGGGTCGCGGCGCTTGCGCGGGGCGGGAAGCCGGAACAGGGCACGACGATCTTCGTGGCGTATCTGCTGGGCGCGTTCGCCTGCGTCCCCGCGGCCGGGTTCATGTCGCTGGCCGAGCGGACCCGGTGGGGTTCGGTGACGGCCGCCGCCGGCGGTGTCGTCCTCGCCGTGCTGGAGGTGCGGCTCTATGACATCTGGGGAGGATGAGGTGGTCACCACCGACGAGAAGCCGGCGAGGACGCGGCTCATCAGCGGTCCCGGCATGCTGCTCGTCTGGCTGTACGGGGTGATGGTCGTCGGCGCGGTGTCGCGCTCCGTCGTCCAGATCGCCACCGACTTCGGCCGGGCGCCGCTGGCGTACACGCTGTCGGCCGTCGCCGGCGTCGTCTACGGCTTCATCACGTACTCCCTGGTCCGCGGCGGCGAGACCGCGCGCAGGGCGGCGTTGGTGTGCTGTGCGGCCGAGCTCCTCGGCGTGCTGACGGTGGGTACGTGGACGCTCGTCGAGCCGTCCGCCTTCCCGGACGCCACGGTGTGGTCCGACTACGGCATGGGCTACCTCTTCATCCCGGTACTGCTGCCGGTGTCGGCGATGTACTGGCTGCGCGGGGCGCGGGCCGGGCGGACGGAGACGGCCCACTGAGGCGTCCGCCCTGCCCGGGTCCGCCCGGGGCGAGGGCCCCGGGCGCCGGACGGCCGCCCCGGGCTCAGGCGGTCGCCGCGTACGCCCCCGCCGCCTTCTCCAGGACGATCATCGGAACGCCGTCCGCACCCTCGGCGGTGCCCACCCGCTGATAGCCGACGCGGCGGTACAGGCGCAGGTTGCTCTCGCTGCGGTGGCCGGTGTGCAGGCGGAACCTGGTGGCGCCGTGCTTCTCGGCGAGGGCCGACTCCGCGGCGCGCAGCAGACGGGCGCCGATGCCGTGGCCCTGAAGGCGCGGGTGGACGCAGAGCTTGCCGATGGCGGCCGCGCCGTCCTCGGCCACGCGACCGTGCACCGAGCCAACCACCTCGTCCCCGAGCCGCGCCACGAACACGCAGTCCCCGGCGACCTCCTGACGGACCGAGTCCAGGCTCTGGACGAGCGGGTCGATGCGGTAGTTGCCGTACAGCGCGGCCTCGCTCTGGAAGCACAGGTACTGCAGCCTGAAGATCTGCTCCGCGTCCTGCGCGGTCGCCGCAGAGATGGTCACGCTCATGCCCATGTGCGCATGCCTCCCGCTCACCTGATCGCCTGTCGTCCCCACTCCTATCCCCGCGCTTCGCCGGCCGCAACCTCCTGGGCGAGCAGCCGTCGCAGACAACCAAGACATCTGGAGCGTTCCGGTCCGAGGCTGCCCTGTGAGATACCCAACTCCCCCGCGATCTCCCGGTAAGTGAGGTCTCGCGGCGACAGCAGCGCCTCCAGCAGCCGGGGACACCGGCCGGGCAGGCGCCGCACGGCGGCACGCAGCGCCCGCCCGCGTGCGGCGGCCAGGGCGAGGGACTCGGGGCCGCGCTCGCCGTCGTCGGCGGGCTCCGCACCGTAGGGCCGCTCCCACCGGGCGGCGCGGCGTGCCCGGCGCGCCTCGCAGCGGACGGCCCGGCGCAGCCAGCCCTGGGGGTCGTGCGGCGGGCCGTCGGCCGCCAGGCGTTCCAGCAGGCGGAGCCAGACCGCCTGCTCCAGGTCGCCGGGTTCGGACGCGGCGGCGTGCGCCTCCGCCGTGGCCTCGGCGGCCAGCAGCGGACGCAGGCTGGTGAGCAGGTCGTACGTCATGTGCAGCACGACGCGACCGCCCCGGCGCGGGTTGCCGGAGCGGCCGTCGGTTCACCGTGAGCGGTGAGGGGCGGCTCAGCCGTTGACGAAGTCCTCGCGGGCCAGCAGACCGGTGTCCGGGTTGTCGGTGAAGATGCCGTCGATGCCGGTGGCGAAGTACGCCCGGAACACGCCGAGGACGTCGCCGTAGGCGTCCGCGTCGGCGCCCCTGCGGAAGGCCGGCGGCAGGAACGGGTTCTCGTTGCGCACGGTGTAGGGGTGCACGACCAGGCCCGCGGCGTGCGCGTCGCGGACGAGGGTGCTCGGCTTCGTGAGGTTGCCGTCGGCGCCCCGCGGGATGACGAGGTCGGCGGTCGGGCCGATGCCCTGGGCGTAGGAGGCGATCTCCCGCAGGCCCGCAGGGGTGACGAGGTCGGCGACGGTGCGCGGGTCGCCCGCCTCGACGAAGTCGTAGGGACGGCTGTTCGCGTCGGACAGCAGGACGGCGAGCGGGTTGCCGACGAGCCGGTTCAGCCGCTGGATGCTGGTCGGTTCGAAGGACTGCAGGATGACCGGCGAGTCCTTCCCGTCCTTGCCGTGCCGGCGCAGCAGCGCGGCCACCCGCTCCTCGACGCCGAGGCCCAGCTTGCGGAAGTACGTGGGGTGCTTGGTCTCGGGGTAGATCCACACCTGCCTGCCGCGCCTGCGGGTCTGCTCGTCCTGCCAGCGCAGGACCTCCTCGAACGTGGGAATCTCCCAGCGGCCGTTGTAGAGCGTGTTGTGCGGGCGGTTGGCCGGGATGCGCTCGACCGCGCGCAGGGTCTTGAGCTCGGCGAGGGTGAAGTCCTCGGTGAACCAGCCCGTGGTGCGGACGCCGTCGAGGACCTTGGTGGTCCTGCGGTCGGCGAACTCCGGGTGATCGGCGACGTCGGTCGTGCCGCCGATCTCCGGCTCGTGCCGGCAGACGAGGTGGCCGTCCCTGGTGGGCACCAGGTCGCCGGCCTCGACGACGTGGGCGCCCATGTCCAGGGCGAGCTGGTAGGAGCCGAAGGTGTGCTCGGGGCGGTAGCCGCTGGCGCCCCGGTGGCCGATGACCGTGGGCACGGGCAGGCCGTTCAGGCCGCCGCGCCCGCGCCGGGCCGTCCCGCTCTCCGCCGCGGCCGCCCCCTGGGGCAGGCCGAGCACCGCGCCGCCCGCCCCGAGCACCGCGGCCGAGAGCAGCGCCCGGCGCCCGGTCCCGCCCGACTGCTCGTCCGACTCCTGCGTTCCCATGACCGTCTCCTGCCGTCGTGTCGTCCGGTGCGCGCCGATCGTATGGGCGTGAGCATGACGAACGGGAGACCCCGGCCGGAACGCGGGGGTGACGCCGGATGTCGTAAGGGGAGGCGAGTGGTGACACCGCGTCGGGTGCGGGGGCGCCCGGGTGACGGAGTGTCGGGCATGACGGCACGGCCTCGGGGAACACGGTGCCGTGGACGTGGCCGGCCCGGCGCGCGCGACCTCCGTCACACGTTGCGACCCGGTTACCGGGATGCGGCGACGTGGCGTCGCAGGTAAACCTGGGTCAACACCGCGTAAGACGCGGTGTGCCCGATGTGCAATCCGCCCCGGGCCGCGAGTATCGTCCTCACCTGCACAGACTCATATCGACTCCCTTGACCCCGGAGGGCACGTTGTCCCGGTTCGCGCTCATCAAGGCAGTGCTCGGCCCGATCATGCGCCTGATGTTCCGCCCACGGGTGGAGGGCGCGGAGCGCATCCCGGGCGACGGCCCGGTCATCCTGGCGGGCAATCACCTCACGTTCATCGACTCGATGATCCTGCCGCTGGTCTGCGACCGTCAGGTCTTCTTCATCGGCAAGGACGAGTACGTCACCGGGAAGGGCCTCAAGGGCCGGCTGATGGCCTGGTTCTTCATCGGGGTCGGCATGATCCCGGTGGACCGCGACGGCGGAAAGGGCGGTGTCGCGGCGCTGATGACGGGCCGCCGGATCCTGGAGGAGGGGAAGATCTTCGGCATCTACCCCGAGGGCACCCGCTCCCCCGACGGCCGCCTGTACCGCGGGCGCACCGGCATCGCGCGGCTGACGCTGATGACCGGGGCGCCGGTCGTCCCGTTCGCCATGATCGGCACCGACAGGATCCAGCCGGGCGGGTCGGGCATCCCGCGGCCGTGCCGGGTCACCGTCCGGTTCGGCGAGCCGATGGAGTTCTCCCGGTACGAGGGGATGGACCGGGACCGGTACGTGCTGCGGGCCGTCACCGACTCGGTGATGGCCGAGGTGATGCAGCTGTCGGGGCAGGAGTACGTGGACATGTACGCCACGAAGGCGAAGGCGGCGTAGCGCCTCCGGCGGTTCCTTCGGGGGGCGCTTCGGGCCTTCCTGGCCGGCCGGCCGGGCCGATGCGGCGTCGGCCGCGTCCGCCGCGACCCCGGTGACGCTCCCCCACCCGGTGTCTCACAGTCTCTGGTTCCTCAGCAGGAACCATGCCGCCGCCGAGGTCGCCAGCAGGACCGCCGCGCCCGCGCCCGACGCCAGGTGCAGGCCGTGGACGAAGGCGTCGCGGGCCGCCGTGAGCAGTGCCTCGCCGGTGTGGGCCGGCAGGTGCTTCGCCGCCTCCACCGCGCCGCCCAGCGACTCGTGGGCCGCGGCCGGGGTGCCCGCCGGGCCGGCGAAGCCGCGGTAGGCGCCCGTCACGATCGAGCCGAGCAGGGCGATGCCGAGGGCCGCGCCGAGTTCGTAGGCCGTCTCCGAGACCGCGGAGGCCGCGCCGGCCTCCTCCTTGGGCACGCCGGCGAGGATGACGTCGGCGGTCACGGTGAAGGAGAAGCCGGCGCCGAGGCCCACCACCAGCAGCACCGTGCCGAGCAGCGGGTACCCGGTCGCCTCCCCGAGCGTCGTCAGCGCGGCCAGCGCCAGACCCACGGCGGCGAGACCGCCGGAGACCACGGCCCGCACCGAGAAGCGGCGGGCCGCGCGGCCCGCGACCAGGCCGGCCGCCACCGCGCCCACCGCGGCGGGCACTTCGGCGAGACCCGCCTCGAACGGGCCCCTGCCCTGCACCAGTTGCAGGTACTGGGAGAGGAAGAACACCAGCCCGGACATGCCGAGCACGGTCAGCAGGTCGGCGAGGACGGCACCGCCGAAGCCCCGGTCGCGGAACAGCCGGATGTCCAGCAGCGGCGCCGGGAGCGTGAGCTGACGTCGCCCGAACCGGTACAGCGCGGCCGCGCCGGCCGCTCCGACGGCGAGGGTGTCCCAGGCGGGGCCCCGCGCCGCCGCCTCCTTGACGGCGTAGACGACCCCGACCGTGCCGGCCAGCGACAGCACGACGCCGGGCAGGTCCCACGGGCCCGGGTCCGGGTTGCGGGACTCGGGCAGCAGCCTGGCGCCGACGAGGACCAGCACCGCCATGACGGGCAGGTTGATGAGGAAGACCGAGCCCCACCAGAAGTGCTCGAGCAGGAAGCCGCCGGCGACCGGGCCGACGGCCGTGCCGGCGGAGGCGGCCGCTCCCCAGACCCCGACGGCGAGGCTGCGCTCGCGCGGGTCGTGGAAGAGGTTGCGGATCAGGGCCAGCGTGGCGGGCATCAGCGTGGCGCCCGCGACGCCGAGCAGGGCCCGTGCCAGGATCATCGTCTCCGGGCTCGTCGCGTAGGCGTTCAGGACGGAGACCGCGCCGAACGCCGTGGAGCCGTACAGCAGGATCCGTTTGCGGCCGACGCGGTCGCCGAGGCTGCCCATGGAGACGAGCAGACCGGCGATGACGAACGAGTACACGTCACCGATCCACAGCAACTGGGTGCCGGTGGGTCGCAGGTCCTCGCTGATGTAGGGGGTCGCGAGGCCCAGGACGGTCGCGTCGACGGCCACCAGCAGCACGGCCAGGACCAGGACGCAGAGCGCGAGCCAGCGGCCGGGGCGCCGCTCCGCCTCCGCCGTGCGGCGGCCCGGGCTGCCGGCTCCGCCGGAGCCCGGGGCACCCCGGTGCCGCAGGGTGCCGGTCATCGTTCCTCTCTTCGCAGTGCGCCGCCGAGCAGCAGCTCGACGATCATGTGGGTGAAGTCCCTGGAGGCCACCCGGCCCTCGGACACGGACCAGGCGCCGCAGGCCAGCAGGCCGTAGAGGGCCTCCGTGAGCCAGGCCGGAGTCAGGTCGATGCGGAACTCGCCGCTCGCCTGGCCGCGCCGGAACAGGGCCGCGATCCGGTCGTCGATCCGGGCCCAGCCCGCGTTCTGCTCCTCGCCCTCGAACAGCTGGTTCTCCGTGTACAGGAAGGCGAGCAGTCCGGCGGCCGGCTCGATGGAGGCCACCAGACGCCGTACGGCGTCCTTCGCCGGCCCGTCGTCCAGGCGCGCGGCGTCGAGGGCGGCCTCGCACTCGGCGATGCCCAGCGCCTCCAGCGCCCGCACGAGCGCGTCGCGGCCGGCGAACCGGCGGTGCAGCGTGGCCCGGCTGATCCCGGCCGCCCGGGCGACCTCGTCCATGGTGGCGGTGGATTTCCGGGTGAGCAGGGCGGCTGCGCTGCGCAGCACGTGGTCACGATCGACAGCCATGAGACAAGCATAGGCCAGGTGAGACATTGTTGTCTCACGTGGGGCACTACCGTCTCATGACCGGTGCGGGGATCTTCCAGGTCTTCGTCCGCGCGAAGGCGTGCTCGACGCGAAGGGAAACTACCGAACCCGCCGGACAGGGGCGTCTGCCTGCGCTGGCTCGGCCACGACCGCCTGCAGATCACCGTCTGCGACAGCCCACCGCAGGAACTCTCCACCGTGCGGCTGATGTTCGTACCGGTCACGCTGAGTCAAAGCCGGCTCTGCTGGGACGTTGCGCGCATCGGCACCCAGCGCACGCCTCCCGCCCGGAGGTATGCGGTCGTCCACCCGTGCCGTGGTGCCCTGGTCGACGACGACCGGCGCCCGACGCCAAGGGCCTTGGCCGCCCTGCTCCGCGAGGCGAACCCGACCCGGCGCCGACGCGCAGGCCGCTCAGTCCTCTACTACCGCACCCCAGCAGGTCGGGCCCTCGTGGCAGCACAACTCCCTGATCCTGGCGGTCCCAGGACGACCCTCCGCCTTGCGATGCACCGCGTCTGACGCCGCGCGCCGATCCACCGCGGATTACCGGACAGCCCTCAGTGCCAGGGCAGCCGTCCGCGCCGCTCCCAGTAGGCGCGCGGATCCTCGGCCAGTCCGGCGAGGCGGGACAGCTGGTCCTCGTCGAGGTCGAGGGTCGCGGCGTGCAGGTTGGACGTGAGCTGCTCGGTGGTGGCGGCGCCCGAGAGGACGACGCCTGCCCACGGCCGGCGCAGGACGAGGGCGAGGGCGACCGCGTCGCAGCCGGCGCCGGTCTCGCGGGCCACGGCCTCCAGCACGTCCGGCGCGTCCGGCCCGGCGAGCCGCCCGTTGGCCATGCCCTCCTTCACGATCACCGTCAGTCCGGCGTCGTGCGCCTCGGCGAGCGCCGGACCGGCGGACGTCTCCAGGGCGTTGTACGTCGACTGGACGGTGCGGAAGAGCGGCCGGCCGTCGACCGTCACCGCGAGTGCGGCGCGGACGGTGTCGGCCTGCGCCGGGCCACTGGTGGAGAAGCCGATCGTCAGGCCCTCGGCCGCGGCCTCGGCGAGCCGGTGGTGCAGTTCCGTGTCGGTGAGGGCGGGGCTGTCCGGGGTCAGCGAGTGGATCTGGTACAGGTCGAGCCGGCCGCCGAGCAGGGCGGCGCTCTCCGCGCGCTGCCGCTCGTAGGTGGCCCGGCCGTGGTCCTTGACCTCGTGCCGCTCGGCGTCGGCGCGCCAGTCGGCGGTGTAGGTGTAGCCCCACTTGCTGCCGACGACGACGTCGGAGGCGTCCGGTCGGGCACGCAGCCAGTCGGCGAGGAACTCCTCGGAACGGCCGTAGGAGCGGGCCGCGTCGACGTAGCGGACGCCCTGCGCGTAGGCGGCGTCGAGGAGTTCGTGGGTGCGGGCGCGCAGCGCCTCGACCGTGCGGTCGGCCGGGAGGTCCCGGTCCCGGCCGAGGTTGATGTACCCGGGGCGCCCGACGGCGGCGAGTCCCAGACCGATGTGGCAGGTGGGGGTGGTCGCCGAGGCGAGTCGTGCGAAGGGCATCAGGGGCTCCGTCCGGTGCGGCTGGTGATCCTCACGGATGGGGCCAAGGTATCCCGTGGGCCTCCCGCCCGGGCGGGCCGCCGTCCGGGCGGGAGGGGGCGCCGGAGGTCGGCCGGCCGGCTCACCCCGCGGGGCCTCACGGCGCGGTGCCCACCAGGTCAGGAGGGCTTCCGCTGGGCGGCGGCCCACGTGTGCTGCGCCGCCACGTCCGCCTTCACCTCGGCGAGCTGGACGGCGACCGCGCTCGGCGCCGTGCCGCCGCGGCCGGTGCGGGAGGCGAGGGCGCCGGGGACGTTGAGGACGGTCCGCACCTCGGGCGTCAGGTGCGGACTGATCTTGGCGAACTGCTCGTCGGTCAGCTCGTCGAGCTCCTTGCCGTCGGCCTCGGCGGTCTTGACGCACTCGCCGGCGACCTCGTGCGCGACGCGGAACGGCACCCCCTGCTTGACCAGCCACTCGGCGATGTCGGTGGCGAGCGAGAAGCCGGCCGGCGCCAGCTCCTCCATGCGCTCGCGGTGGACGGTGAGGGTCGCGATCATGCCGGTGAAGGCCGGCAGCAGGACCTCCAGCTGGTCGCAGGAGTCGAAGACGGGCTCCTTGTCCTCCTGCAGGTCGCGGTTGTACGCGAGCGGGAGGGCCTTCAGGGTCGCCAGGAGGCCGGTCAGGTTGCCGATCAGGCGGCCGGACTTGCCGCGCGCCAGCTCGGCGATGTCCGGGTTCTTCTTCTGCGGCATGATCGACGAGCCCGTGGAGAAGGCGTCGTGCAGGGTCACGAAGGAGAACTCCTTCGTGTTCCAGATGATGATCTCCTCGGCGATCCGGGAGAGGTTCACGCCGATCATCGCGGTGACGAAGGCGAACTCGGCGACGAAGTCCCGCGAGGCGGTGCCGTCGATGGAGTTGCCGGCGCTGCCGTGCTCGAAGCCGAGGTCCGCGGCCACCGCCTCCGGGTCCAGGCCGAGACTGCTGCCCGCCAGGGCGCCCGAGCCGTACGGGGACACCGCCGTCCGCTCGTCCCACTGCCGCAGCCGCTCGGCGTCCCGGGACAGGGACTGCACGTGGGCGAGGACGTGGTGGGCGAACAGCACGGGCTGGGCGTGCTGGAGGTGGGTGCGGCCGGGCATCGCCACGTCCGGGTGGGCCTCCGCGAGGCCGATCAGCGCGTCCTGGAGCTCGGCGATCAGGCCGCCGATGATCCGGGCGTGGTCGCGCAGGTACATGCGGAAGAGGGTGGCGACCTGGTCGTTCCTGGAGCGTCCCGCGCGCAGCTTGCCGCCGAGGTCCGGGCCGAGGCGCTCCAGCAGGCCGCGCTCCAGGGCGGTGTGGACGTCCTCGTCGGCGAGGGTGCCGGTGAAGGCACCGGAGGCGACGTCCGCCTCCAGCCGGTCGAGCCCCGCCAGCATGCGCGTCAGCTCGTCGTCCGTGAGCAGGCCCGCCTTGCGCAGCACCCGCGCGTGGGCGCGCGAACCGGCGATGTCGTAGGGCGCGAGCCGCCAGTCGAAGTGGACGGACGCGGACAGCTTCGCCAGGGCCTCGGCGGGGCCGTCGGCGAAGCGGCCGCCCCAGAGCCGGACGTCACCGCTGTTGCTGCTCACTTGCTGCGCTCCTCGGGAAGGGTGGATGTGCCACCGCCTCCTCACGGCGGGTGAGGAGGCGGTCGTCAGGCTACTGCGTGGGAGGTGGGCGGGCGCGTCGCGCGCCGGGCTACGCCTGCAGGTCGCGCTTCGCGGCGATCTTCGACGACAGGCTGTAGATGTCGATGAAGCCCTTGGCGGCGGACTGGTCGAACGTGTCGCCGGTGTCGTACGTCGCGAGGTTGAAGTCGTACAGCGACTCCTGCGAGCGCCGGCCGGTGACGACCGCGCGGCCGCCGTGCAGGGTCATCCGGACGTCGCCGGAGACGTGCTGGTTGGCCTCGTTGACGAAACCGTCCAGGGCGCGCTTGAGCGGGGAGAACCACTGGCCGTCGTAGACCAGTTCACCCCAGCGCTGCTCGACCTGCCGCTTGTAGCGGGCCAGTTCGCGCTCGACGGTGACGTTCTCCAGCTCCTGATGCGCGGTGATCAGCGCGATCGCGCCGGGGGCCTCGTACACCTCGCGGGACTTGATGCCGACCAGCCGGTCCTCGACCATGTCGATCCGGCCGATGCCCTGGGCGCCGGCGCGCTCGTTGAGCTGCTGGATGGCCTGCAGGACGGTCACGGGCCTGCCGTCGAGGGCGACCGGGACGCCCTCCTTGAAGGTGACGACCACCTCGTCGGGCTCGCGCGTGAGCGCCGGGTTCTGGGTGTACTCGTAGATGTCCTCGATCGGGGCGTTCCAGATGTCCTCGAGGAAGCCGGTCTCGACGGCGCGGCCGAAGACGTTCTGGTCGATGGAGTACGGGGACTTCTTGGTGGTCGCGATCGGGAGGTTCTTCTCCTCGCAGAACGCGATGGCCTTGTCGCGGGTCATCGCGTAGTCGCGGACCGGCGCGATGCACTTGAGGCCGGGGGCGAGGGCGACGATGCCGGCCTCGAAGCGGACCTGGTCGTTGCCCTTGCCGGTGCAGCCGTGGGCGACCGTGGTGGCGCCGTGCTTCTGCGCGGCGGCGACGAGGTGCTTGACGATCGCCGGCCGGGACAGGGCGGAGACCAGAGGGTAGCGGTCCATGTACAGGGCGTTGGCCTTGATCGCCGGGAGGCAGTACTCCTCGGCGAACTCGTCCTTGGCGTCGGCGACCTCGGCCTCGACGGCACCGCAGGCGAGCGCGCGCTTGCGGATGACGTCCAGGTCCTCGCCGCCCTGGCCGACGTCGACCGCAACGGCGATGACCTCGGCGCCCGTCTCCTCGGCGATCCAGCCGATGGCGACGGAGGTGTCCAGACCGCCCGAGTAGGCGAGTACGACGCGCTCGGTCACGGGTTTCTCCTCACAGTGCATTCGCTGATATGCATGAGTATGCAGAACTCTGCATGGTTCGTCAATTGCATCGGGCCACGCCGAAGGGTGAAAGGTCGCAAGTCGCCGGCCGCGCTCACCCGGGAGCCCGTCGGGCGGGTGCCCCGGGTCTGCGGATCCCGGAGGGCGGTACCCGCGCGGCGGCCGGGGCGGCGGGCGGCCCGGTCGCACATGCGGGCGGGGCGGCGGGCGGCCCGGTCGCACATGCGGGCGGGGCGGCGGGCGGCGCCCGGCCGTCAGGCGGTGGCGCCGCCCCCGGGCAGCCGCACGGTGAACGTGGTCGACCCCGGCCTGCTGTCGAGCCCCACGCACCCGCCGTGCGCCTCGGCCACCGCCGCCACGATCGACAGGCCCAGGCCGGCGCCGCCGCCCGCCGAGTCGGTCCGGCGGCGGTCGGCGCGGGTGAAGCGTTCGAAGACACCCGGCCGGACGTCCTCCGGCACGCCCGGCCCGTCGTCGTGCACCGTGAGGACGGCCACGGTGTCCTCGGTGACCAGGGACACCGTCACCTTGGTGCCCGGCGGTGTGTGCGTACGGGCGTTGGCCAACAGGTTGGCCAGCACCTGGTGGAGGCGGTGCGCGTCGCCGGTCACCGCGATCGGCTCCTCCGGCAGCTCCAGCGTCCAGCGATGACCGGGACCCGCGGCGCGGGCGTCGGTCACCGCGTCCAGAACCAGACGGGTCAGATCGACGGACAGGCGTTCCAGGGGGCGGCCGGCGTCCAGGCGGGCCAGCAGCAGCATCTCGTCGACGATGTCGCCCATGCGGGCGGACTCGGCGGCGATGCGTTCGAGCGCGCGCGTGACCTCCCGCGGCACCGGCCCCGGGTGCAGCAGCGCGAGCTCCGCGTGGCCGCGGACCGAGGCGACCGGGGTGCGCAGCTCGTGGCTGGCGTCGGCGGCGAAGCGGCGCAGCCGCTGCTCGCCGGCGTGCCGCTTGGTCAGGGCGTCCTCGACGTGGTGGAGCATGCGGTCGATGGCGGCGGCGACCCGGCCCACCTCACTGCGCGGGTCGGCGGCCGGTGCCCGCCGCGGCAGCGCCACCTCACCGCTGGCCAGGGGCAGCTCGCTGACCCGGGTGGCGGTCGCCGCGACCCGGCTCAGTGGCCTCAGCGACCAGCGCACCCACAGCGCCCCGGCGACACCGGTGATCGCCAGAGCCGCGCCGAAGACGACCGCGGCGACCAGTTCGAGCCGGTGGACGGTGGCCTCCACCGGCTCCAGCGGCAGGCCGGTGACCAGGACGTCGCCGTCCCGCCCCGGCTGGGCGACCACGCGGTAGGCCTCCAGGGACGACAGGTGGACGGTGCGCGGCCGGCCGTCGGCCGGCAGCCGGGCGAGCCGGGCGGTGTCGCTCGGGGTCAGGTGGACGGTGAGGTCGGCGGTGGCGGAACCGGCCGGTGGCACGACCGCCGCGTTGACCACGGTGCCGTCGACCAGACGGGCGCCGAAGGTGCCCGCCGCCTGCCGGCGGGTGTCGCCGTGCTCGTCCCCGTCGTGGTCGTCGGGGAGCGGGGTGCGGTGCTCCAGGCTGGCCGGGAACCGCCCGGCGACGTCCCGCAGCTGCTGGTCGACGCGGCCGGTGAGGAAGCCGTCGAGCTCCACGACTGCGGCCACGCCGACGGCGGCGCAGCTGACGGCGAGCAGCACCACCAGGCCGGCGGTCAGGCGGGCCCGCAGGGTGCGCGGCCGCAGCAGCGCCGCCCACCGCCGCACCGCCGCTCCCACCCGGCCCCGCGCCGCCGCCGTCACCGGACAGCCGGCTTCAGCACGTACCCGGCCCCGCGCACCGTGTGGATCATCGGTTCCCGGCCCGCGTCCACCTTCTTGCGCAGGTAGGAGATGTAGAGCTCCACGACGTGGGCCTGGCCGCCGAAGTCGTAGGACCAGACCCGGTCGAGGATCCGGGTCTTGCTGAGCACCCGCCGCGGGTTGCTCATCAGGAAGCGCAGCAGTTCGAACTCGGTCGGGGACAGCTCGATCAGCTCCCCGCCCCGCGTGACCTCGCGGGCGTCCTCGTCCATGACCAGGTCGCCCACGACGAGCCGGGGTCCCTCCTCCAGCTGCCGGGCCATGCCCGAGCGGCGGAGCAGACCCCGCAGCCGGGCGACGACCTCCTCCAGGCTGAAGGGCTTGGTCACGTAGTCGTCGCCGCCGGCGGTGATGCCCGCGATGCGGTCCTCCACCGCGTCCCGTGCGGTGAGGAACAGCACACAGACGTCGGGCTGCACGGCGTGCAGGGAGCGCAGCACCGCGAAGCCGTCGGTGTCCGGGAGCATCACGTCCAGGACGACGGCGTCGGGCTGCAGCTCCCGGGCCGCGGCGACGGCCGAGGCGCCGTCGCCGGCGGTGCGCACCTCCCAGCCCTGGTAGCACAGGGCGCCGGAGAGCACTTCGGCGAGGTCCGGGTCGTCGTCCACGACGAGGACCCGGACGGGACTGCCGTCGGGTCGGGTGAGGGCGGACGGGCCGGGGCGGGCGGCGGGCACGGGGCCGAAGTGAGTGTTCATGGCGTTTCAAGGATCCCCCGCCGCGCGGGGTGCCCGCGCCGCCGGGCCGCTCTGAACTTCCTCTGAGTGGCCGCCCGCGTCCCACGTGGGAGCCGCGCCCCGAACCCTCCGGGTTCTCCGTGCGGCGGCCGCGCCGACCGCGGATCTCAGAGCGGCCTCAGAGGTTCGGCCCGCACAGTGGCCTCCCGGACCAGGCGAAAGGACGCGGACCCATGACGACGGTGTACGGGCGGCGGGCGGCACCCCCGGTGCCGCGGGCCGTGAGGCGCTCCCCGGCGGGGGCCGCGCTCGCCCTGCTGTGGACGGGCGCCGCCGCGGTGGTCGCGATGTGGTGGCGGGACACGGCCTCGGTGGTGGGGGCCGCGGGCTGGCTGACCGGGGCCGGGCGGATCGCCGGGCTGCTGGCCGGGTACGCCTGCGCGGTGCTGGTCGGACTGATGGCGCGCGTTCCGGCGCTGGAACGGCGGATCGGCTCGGACCGGGTGGCCCGCTGGCACGCGATGGCGGGCCGGTACACGATCTGCCTGCTGCTCGCGCACGTGGTGCTGATCCTCGCCGGGTACGCGGCCCAGGACCGCGCCTCGCTGTGGCACGAGACGCTGACGGTGGTCATGGACTACCCGGAGATGCTGAAGGCCACCGCGGGCACGGCCGCGCTGCTCGCGGTGGGCGTCACCTCGGCGCGCGCGGTACGCCGCCGGACCAGTCACGAGTTCTGGTACTACGTGCACCTGCTCACCTACGCCGCCGTCTTCCTCGCCTTCGGGCACCAGCCCGCCCTGGGCGACGACTTCAACGGGCACCGTGCGGCCACCGCCGCCTGGTACGTGCTGTACCTGGGCGTCGCCGGGCTGGTGGTGTGGTTCCGGATCCTCGTCCCGGTGCGGCTGAACGCGCGGCACCGGCTCCGGGTCGACTCGGTGCACCAGGAGGCGCCCGGGGTGTACTCCGTCGCCGTGCGGGGGCACCGGCTGGACGAACTCGGCGCGCGCCCGGGGCAGTTCCTGCGCTGGCGCTTCCTCGCCCCGGGCATGTCCTGGACGTCGACCCCGTACTCCCTGTCGGCGCCGCCGCGTCCGGAGCTCATGCGCATCACCGTGAAGGCACTCGGCGACCACAGCGCGTCCGTGCCGCTTCTGCGGCCGGGCACCCGGGTGTGGGCCGAGGGACCGTACGGGTCGCTGACCGCCGACCGGCGCACCTCCCACCGGTCGCTGCTGATCGCCGGCGGCGTCGGCGTCACCCCCCTGCGGGCGCTGTTCGAGACCCTGCCGGGCGAGGTCACCCTGCTGTACCGGGCGCGCACGGCGCAGGACCTGGCCCTGGGCGGCGAGCTGGAGGCCGTCGCGCGCCGGCGCGGGGCCCGGGTGCTGTACGCGCTGAACGGCCCGCGCGGGGAGCGCCCCGTCCTCGACGTCGAGTACCTGCGGTCGGCCGTGCCGGACCTGTCCGGGCACGACGTGTACCTCTGCGGTCCGCACGCCTTCGCCCAGGACCTGTACCGGGTGCTGCGCGCGGCGGGGGTGCCGGACCGCCGTATCCACCACGAGTCGTTCGAACTGTGAGGCCGCCTTGCACGCGTTGAGGAAGAACCGCCCACTGCGCCGGATCGTCCTGGCGAGCGCCGCCACCGTCTCCGGTCTGGTGATGCTGCTGTCGCTCAAGCCGCACACCCCGCCCCGGATCGCCGCGGCGCCCGCCCCGGCCGCGTCCGGCGCCCCGGGGGGCACGGCCGGGTCCGGGGACACGAGCGGTGCGGGCGGGTCGTCCGGCGGGAACGGCACCGGCACGCGGACCCTGACCGGACGGTCCGTCGAGACCCGTTGGGGCCCGGTCCAGGTGCGCGTCACCGTGACCGACGGCAGGATCACAGATGTCACCGCCGTCACCTACCCGGAGGAGAATCCGCGCGACCAGGAGATCAGCAGCTACGCGCTCCCCCAGCTGCGGCGCGAGACCCTTGACGCGCAGAGCGCCGGCATCGACACCGTGTCGGGAGCCACCTACACGAGTGACGGTTACCGCCGGTCACTCCAGTCCGCGCTCGACTCGGCGGGACTCTGAACGCACGGCCGTCGTGACACGTATTCCAGGGCCAAGGGACCACGCCACCCCCTTGCCCCCGCTCCACGGAGGAACCGTGACCACCACGCTCGCAGGAGGCCGCGCCGCCCGGCGCCAGACGATGCGCCGCATCCGCCCGCGCCGCTCCCCCGCCGTACCGCTGCTGCTCGCCGTCTGGGCGGGCGCGGCGGGCGTCCTGTGGCTGTGGTGGATGAACACGCCGTCCATCGCCGACACCGGCGGCAGGATCCTCAACGCCGGCCGGATCACCGGCCTGCTCGCCGGCTACCTGATGGCACTGGTGGTGCTGCAGATGGCGCGCGTGCCCGCCCTGGAACGCCGGGTGGGCTCCGACCGGGTCGCCCGCTGGCACGCCATGAGCGGCCGGTACACGCTCTGCCTGGTCGTCGCGCACGTATTCCTGACCATGTGGGGCTACGCCGTGCAGGCGGGCAGGTCGCTGGGCGGGATCGTCCAGCAGACCGTCGACTCGGTCCAGCAGCTGCCGGACATGGGCAAGGCGGCCGTCGGCACGGTGCTGCTGGTGGTCATCGGTCTGGTCTCCGCCGGGCCGGTGCGCCGCCGGATGCCGTACGACACCTGGTACCACGTGCACCTGCTGACCTATGCGGCGGTGTTCCTGACCTTCTGGCACCAGATCACCACCGGCAACGACTTCGCCGTCGAGCCGGCCGCGAAGAGCTTCTGGTACGGCCTGTACGGCGCGGTGACGGCGCTGCTGGTCTGGTACCGCGTCCTCACCCCGGTCCGGCTGAACCTGCGGCACCGGATGCGGGTCGAGGCGGTCGTCGAGGAGACCCCGGGGATCGTGTCCGTGCTGATCGGCGGGAGGCGGCTGCACCGGATGGGCGCGGAGGCCGGGCAGTTCTTCCGCTGGCGGTTCCTGGCGCCGGGCATGCGGTTCAGCTCCCACCCCTACTCGCTGTCGGCGGCGCCCCGTCCCGACATGCTGCGGATCACCGTGAAGGCGATCGGCGACCACAGCGCCCGGCTGCGCGAGCTGACGCCCGGCACCCGGGTGTGGGCGGAGGGACCCTACGGCGCGCTGACCGCGTCCCGGCGCAGCCGCGGCAAGGTGCTCCTGGTCGCGGGCGGCGTGGGCATCACCCCGATGCGGGCGCTGTTCGAGACGCTGCCCGGCGCGGCCGGCGACATCACGCTGCTGTACCGCGCGAACAGCACCCAGGACCTGGCCCTGTGGGACGAGCTGGCGAAGATCGCCGACGAGCGCGGCGCCCGGCTGATGTACGCCGTCAACAGCCCGGACGGGGAGCGTCCCGACATCTCCGCCGAGTCGCTGCGGCGGAAGATCCCCGACATCGAGCGCCACGACGCGTTCCTGTGCGGGCCGCCCGGCTTCGCGCAGTCGGTGTACGAAGCGCTGCGCGGCGCGGGGATCCCCGCCCGCCGCATCCATCACGAGTCGTTCGAGATGTGAGTGCCACCGGCGCACGCGACCGACGACGGATCTCACGGGAAACAGGAGCTCAGGAGCGATGAGGAAGAGCCACCCCATCCGGCGTGCCGTGCTGGCCGGTGCCGCCACCGTGTCCGGCATCGTGCTGCTGCTGTCGCTGAAGCCGGCGTCCGACCCGGCCTCCGCGTCGGCGGGCGCGGCGCCGCAGCAGAGCGCCGCGGCGCAGGAGTCGCCCCAGGGCGGGGCCCGGGCCGCCGGGACCGGCACGGTCACCGGGAGCGTGGCCCGGACGCAGTACGGGCCGGTCCAGGTCCGCCTGACGGTCGCCGACGGGAAGATCGTCCAGGCGGAGGCCGTGCAGGCGCCGGAGGGCGGGCTCAGCGGCCAGAAGACGGCCCAGGCCGTGCCGAAGCTCAACGCGGAGGCGGTGGCCGCGCAGAGCGCCCGCATCGACGCCGTGTCCGGCGCGACCTACACCAGCGGCGGCTACCGGCAGTCCCTGCAGTCCGCGCTGGACCGGATGAAGGCGGAGGGCGGCGCCCCGTCCGCGCCGGCCGGCCCGGGGTCCTCCGGATCGGCCTCGCCGGGCGCGGGTTCCTCCGGTGCGGCGCGGGCCCGGACCGTCACGGGGAAGACCGCGCGGACCCAGTACGGGCCGGTGCAGGTCCGCATCACGGTGGTCGACGGGAAGATGACCAAGGCGGAGGCCGTGCAGGCGCCGGAGGGCGGGCTGAGCAGCCAGAAGACCGCCGAGGCCGTGCCGAGGCTGAACGCGGAGGCGGTGGCGGCCGGCAGCGCGGACATCGACGCGGTGTCCGGCGCGACCTACACCAGCGGCGGCTACCAGCAGTCCCTGCAGTCGGCGCTGGACCAGGCCGGTGGCTGAAGGCGGGGCCGGGCCGCTGGAGGCTCCCGCCGCGGTGCGTCACGCGGAGGAGGTCATGGGGACGGTCTTCTCCTTCGACGTCCGCGGCGGGGACCCGGAGGCGGTGCGCGCCGCGCTCCGGGAGGCGGTCGCCGGCCTGCACCGGGTGGACGAGGTGTTCAGCACCTACCGCGACGACAGCCAGATCTCCCGGCTGGTCCGGGAGGAACTCACCGCCGGGCAGTGCGATCCGGAGGTCGGCGAGGTGCTCCGCCTGGGCGCCGAGGCGGAGCGGGTCAGCGAGGGCTGGTTCAGCCTGCGCTACGGAGGCCGGCTGGACCCGACGGGCATCGTCAAGGGCTGGGCGGCCGAGCGGGCCGCCCGTCGGATCGCGGCGGCGGGGGCCGACGGGGTCAGCGTCAACGGGGGCGGCGACGTGCAGCTGCTCGGCGCGCCCGAGCCGGGGCGGCCGTGGCGCGTCGGGGTGGCGGATCCGCTGCGGCCGGGCGGGCTGGCGGCGGTCGTCTCCGCGGCCGGCTCCGAGGAGCTGGCGGTCGCCACCTCCGGGACGGCCGAGCGGGGTGCGCACATCGTGGACCCGCGTACCGGACGGGCGGCGGTGACCGACCTGGTGGCCGTGACGGTGGCCGCCCCGTCCCTGACCTGGGCGGACTGCTGGGCGACGGCCGCGTTCGCGCGGGGCTCGCGGGAGGGCCTGGCCTGGCTGGAGTCCCTGCCGGACGTGGAGGCCCTGCTGATCACGGCGGACGACGAGGTCCGCTGCACCGGGGGGCTGGCGGCACGGCTGGGCTGAGGGCCCGTCGCGCACGCGGCTGCCGCCGTGCGACGGCGTCCGGCGCACGCTTGCCCGGCCGCCGCGAAGTCGGCCCACGGCCAGGACGACGAGGACTGCCGGACGGCACGGCGGAAGCCGACGCCGGCCCGCGAGGTCGGCCACCGGGCAGACGCCCCTGCGCGCCACAGGCGCACCGGCTCCCAGCCCCGCGCCCACCGTCGGCGCCAAAGCCACGGGCATGGGCGACGGGCGACGGGCCACCGCAGAACAGCACTTTTCCCACCTTTACCCCACAGCGCCATCCCGGCCGCGGCCCTGAGACGTATCCCGTGTGCAGCCCATCTCCGGAGCTCTCAGGAGGAACGCGATGGCCATCTTCAGCAGTCTGATGCCCGCGAAGCACCGCGATCGCGGGAGGGACACGTCCGACCGCCACGACAGGTCGGGGCACGGGCACCGTCACGGTCACGACGACCACCACGACCACGGCAGGCGCCACGGCCACGGCGACCGCCACGGCCACGGCGGCTACTGACCGCACACGAGGGCCGAGCCGACCGGAGGCCGGAGGGACCCGGTCGCCCGGCCCTCCCCCACTCTCCCCCTCCCCTCCACTCCCCGAGGAACGCATGCCATGGCGCAGGTCCTGCGGCGGCTGCTGCCGGTGGGCGAGACGTCCGACGCCGTGGTGGCGGCCGCGCCCCCGGTCGCCCCGCGCGAGGTGTTCCGGCGGTTCTGGCCCTACACCCGCGGTGGCCGCCGCTGGCTCGTCCCGGTCGTCCTCTTCAGCCTGCTCGGCCCCGCCATCGACGCCGGGGAGATCTGGCTCTTCAAGATCGTGGTGGACGACGTACTCGTCCCCCGCGACCTGGGGCCGCTGCTGTGGATCGCGCCGGCCTATCTCGGGCTCATCGTCGGCTCGGGCGTCCTGGGGTTCGCCGACGACGTGACCTCGACCTGGGTCAGCGAACGCTTCCTGCTCTCCCTGCGCTCCGACGTGTTCCGGCATGTCCAGGGGCTCTCACTCGGGTTCTTCGAGCGCCGGCGGCTCGGGGACGTGCTGTCGCGAGTGACGGGCGACGTCGACGCGGTCGAGACGTTCCTGCTCTCCGGAGTGGCGGACGCCCTCTACTATGTGGTCCGCCTGGGCGTCTTCCTCGCCCTGCTGTTCGCCCTGCAGTGGGATCTGACCCTCCTCGCCCTCGTCGTCGTGCCGCTGTTCTGGAGCGCCGCCCGGCACTTCTCACGGCTGACGAAGGAGGCCTCGCGCGAGCGCAGGCGCCGCAGCGGCTCGATCAGCGCGATCGCCGAGGAGTCGCTGGGCAACGCCGCCCTGGTGCAGGCGTACAACCGGCAGGGCTGGGAGGAGCGCCGGTTCGAACGGGAGAACGCCGGCAGGTTCCGGGCGGCGATGGCCGCGGCACGCATCCGCGCCGTCTACGGAGCCGTCGTGGAGTTCGTCGAGGTGTCCGGCGCTCTCGCGGTCATGGGCCTGGGCACCTGGAAGCTGGCCCAGGGGCAGCTCACCCTCGGCGGACTGCTGGTCTTCCTCGCGCTGATCGGCAAGCTCTACAGCCCGGTGCGCGGCCTGTCCCACCTCGGCACCACCTTCTACGCGGCGTCCGCCTCGGCCGAGCGGATCATCGAACTGCTGGACCAGCGGCCGCAGGTCGTCGACGCCGCCGGCGCCCGGCACGTCACCCGGGCGCGGGGAGACGTGGAGTTCGCCGGCGTCTCCTTCCGCTACCCCGACACCGCCCGCTGGGCGCTGTCGGACGTGTCCTTCCACGTGGCGCCCGGGGAGACGCTGGCGCTGGTCGGGGCCAGCGGGGCCGGCAAGTCGACCGTGGCGAAACTGCAGCTGCGCTTCTACGACCCCGACCGCGGAGCGGTCCGCCTCGACGGAATCGACCTGCGCGAGCTCCGGCTGTCCGACGTCCGGGACAGCGTGGCGGTGGTCCTGCAGGAGACGCTCGTCTTCCACGGCACCGTGCGGGACAACATCGCCTACGGCCGGCCCGGGGCCACCGAGGCGGACATCGTCGCGGCGGCGCGCGCCGCGGACGCGCACGAGTTCATCCTGCTGCTCCCGGAGGGGTACGACACCATGGTCGGCCAGCACGGCCGGACGCTCTCCGGCGGACAGCGCCAGCGCCTGGCGATCGCCCGCGCGATGATCCGGGACGCGCCCGTGCTCCTGCTGGACGAGCCGACCACCGGGCTCGACGCCCGGTCCGGGCGACGGATCATGGACCCGCTGCGCCGGCTCATGGCCGGGAGGACGACCGTCGTCATCTCCCACAACCTGCTGACCGTCCGTGACGCGACGCGCATCGTGGTGCTCGACCACGGCCGGACGGTCGAGCACGGCACCCACGACGAGCTGATCGGGCGCGGTGGGACGTACGCCCGGCTGCACCGGCTGAACGCCCTCACGGGTCCCGCCCCGTCCCGGGCCGCGTCGCCGGGGACGGTGCTGTCGTGAGTGCCGGCGCGGCCCGGGCGGGCCCGTTCCTGGCGCCGGGCACGAGACCGGTACCCGGCTACGAGGTGCTGGCGCACCTCACGCGCACCGGCTGGCTCGACGTCTACGACGCCTGGAGCGAGGAACGGGACTGCCGGTGCGTGATCAAGGTGGTGCGCCCCGACCGCCGGGACGAGCGGCGGCTGGGTGACCGGCTGCTGCGCGAGGGCCGGTGGCTGCGGGCCTTCACCCACCCGCACCTGGTCCGCGGGTACGAGACGTTCGCGTCGCCCGAGCCGCTCGTCGTGCTGGAGACGCTGACCGGCGAGACGCTCTCCCACCTGCTGCACCGGTTGCCGCGCCGGCCCGCCGCGGCCGACGTGGCGCTTCTCGGCGTGCAACTGTGTTCCGCGCTGCACTACCTGCACGGCCAGGGCCTGCTGCACCTCGACCTCAAGCCGTCCAACGTGGTCGTGGACTGCGGTCGTGCGAAGGTGCTGGACCTGAGCGTGGCGCGGCCCCCGGGGCCCGCGCCCGCCGGGGTCGGCACGTGGGGCTACCTCTCGCCGGAGCAGGCGCGCGGCGGGCCGCTGTCGGCGGCGGCCGACGTGTGGGGCGTCGGCGTGACCCTGTACGAGGCCGCCTGCGGTGACGGGCCCTTCGACCGGGGCGAGCGCGCCGACGAGGCGGCCGGGCACCGCGCCGGGCGGACGCCGGCCCGGACGGGCGAGTCCGACGGCGGGTCCCCGGACGGGGAGGACGGCTCCGGCACCACGGGCGGGCGGAACGTGCGGTACCCGCAACTGGCGGGGCCCGCCCCGCCGATCGGCTCCCGGCGGCGCCTGCCCCGCGCTCTCGCCGCCGCCATCGACGGCTCCCTTCGTGCCGACCCGTCGTCCCGGCCCACGCTGAGCGAACTGGCCGCCGCGGTCGACGCGGCGACCGGCCCCCGGCGCCGTACCGCCCGGCCCTGAGGCGGCACCCGGGCGCCCTTGAGACGACACCCGCCCGGCCCCTCGTGCGCGGCGGCCCGTGCGCACCGGTCACTCGTGCGCGCCGGGCTCGAAGCGGGTGGTGGCGAGGACGGTGCCGTCGGCGGCGATCAGGCGGGCGCCGGTGAGCGCCGAGGGGTCGACGAGGGCGCGCGTGACCCAGTCGCCGCGGCCGCCGCGCAGTTCGAACGCGCCGAGCCGGACGGTCGTGCCGTCCGCGTGCTCCAGGACGCAGGAGACCCTGCCGCTGTACGGGTTGCCGGCGGCGGCCAGGTCCACGGACATCCAGATCCAGCCGGGCCACCCGGGGTCGGCGTAGATCTCGCCGGCCGGCCGCGCGGGCCCCTTGGCCGAGGTCAGCTCTCCGGTCACCAGGCCCGGCTCGGCGGCCGGCGGGGGCGAGGTGGTGGCCTCCTCGATGGCGGTGCCGATCCCCCAGCCGGCGAACCCGACGGCGAGGGCGAGGGCGGCCACGGCCGCCGCGGTCCGCAGCCGGGCACGGCGGGCGCCGCCGCGCAGGCGCCGCACCAGGCCGGCCACCCGTGCGCGCGGGCGGCCCTCCCGCGCCGGCACGGCCCGGGTCAGCCTGCGCGCCACCCGGGTCTCGAACCCCAGCGGCGGCTCGCTGCCCGGCAGCAGGCCGATCAGCCTGTCGCCGACGAGGGTGAGGTGCTCGACGTACTCCCGGCACTCCGCGCACCGGTCCAGATGGGAGACCGCCTCGGCCCGCTCGCGGCCGGACAGCACGCCCAGCGCCAGCTCGGCACCGATCTCCCGCAGCTTCTCGCAGGTCAGGTCACTGGGCATGGTCGCCTCGCTTCGGAGCCGCGAGTGTGGTCCTGAGCTTTCCCATGGCCGACCTGATCCGCGTCTTGGCGGTGCCCAGCGGGATGTCCTCCCAGTCGGCGATCTGCTGGGCCGTCATCCCGTAGATGCCCGCCATCACCAGGGCACGGGCCTGCTCCCTCGGCAGCCGCGCCACCGCGGCCCGCAACCGGGACGAGGCCTCGTCATCCAGCACCCACTGCTCAGGGGTCTCGGTAACGACACCGAGCAGCGCGTCGAGGTCCTCGGGCGCCACCGGGTCGGTGCGCCGCGCGCGGACCGCGTCGATGGCGAGATTGTGCGCGATGGTCGTCAGCCAGGTCGTCACCGAACCGCGGCGCGAGTCGTAGATCTGGGCATGACGCCACGCACGCTCGAACGTCTGCTGGGCGATGTCCTCGGCGAGCTGCGGATCCCCGGTGACGGCGATGGCGACGCCGAAGACCGTGTGCTGGAACCTGCGGACGAAGGTGACGGCGAGTTCCGGGTCACCGGTGGCCAGCCCGGACAGCAGAGCCTCGTCCGGGAGGCGGCCCACGGGGAAGCGGAAACTCGACACATCTCCATGTACGGCCCGGCCCCGCCGGGGGATTGCCCGGCCGCTGCGGAACGGCACACCCCCAGTCTCCGCCGCCGGTGCCGGGCCCGCAGCCGGGTCAGTGCCCGTTCTGCGCGAGCCGCAGCAGATGGTCCGCCAGTGCCTGCCCCCCGGTGGGGTTCCGGCTGATCAGCAGCACCGTGTCGTCGCCGGCGATGGTGCCCAGGATGTCGTGCAGCTCGGCCTGGTCGATCGCCGAGGCCAGGAACTGGGCGGCCCCCGGCGGGGTGCGCAGGACGACGAGGTTCGCGGAGGCCTCGGCGGAGATGAGGAGTTCCTGCGACAGCCGCCGCATCCGCTCCTCCTTGGCGGACTCCCCGAGCGGCGCCCGCGGGGTGCGGAAACCGCCCTCGCTCGGCACCGCGTAGATGAGGTCGCCGTCGTTGTTGCGGATCTTCACCGCGTTCAGCTCGTCCAGGTCCCGGGACAGCGTCGCCTGGGTGACGCTCAGCCCGTCGTCGGCGAGCAGTTTGGCCAACTGGCTCTGTGAGCGCACCGGTTGCCGGTTGAGGATGTCCACGATCCGGCGGTGGCGTGCCGTGCGGGTCTGCGGTACGGCGGGTCCGCCGGCTCCGTTCCCGTGGTCCTGCGCCTGACTCATCGTCGTCTCATTCTCCGGATCGTCCGTCTCCTTCGGCCACGTCCAGGATGCCGGGCAGCGCGTCGAGGAAGGCATCCACCTCGTCGTCTCCGAGGTTCAGCGGCGGCATCAGCCGTACGACGTCGGGGGTGGGCGCGTTCACGAGGAAGCCGGCGTCCTGAGCCGCCTGCTGCACCTTCGGTGCGAGCGGCCCGGTGAGCACGATACCGAGGAGCAGTCCGGCGCCCCGGACATGGGCGATCAACGGATGTGGCGAACTGCCGCCGGCGCCCTCGATGCCCTCCCGCAGCCGCTCGCCCTGCCGCTTGACGTTCTCCAGCAGTCCCTCGTCGGCGAGGGTGTCGAGGACGGCGAGGCCGGCGGCGCAGGCGACCGGGTTGCCGCCGAAGGTCGTGCCGTGCTGGCCGGGCCGGAGCAGCTCGGCGGCCCGGCCGAAGGCGACGGTGGCGCCGAGCGGCAGTCCGCCGCCGAGGCCCTTGGCGAGGGTGACGACGTCGGGCAGGACGCCCTCGTGGGCCTGGTAGGCGAACCAGTGGCCGGTCCGGCCGACGCCGGTCTGCACTTCGTCGAGGACCAGCAGCGCGCCGGTGGCCGCCGTGATCGCCCGGGCCGCCTTCAGATAGCCGGCCGGGGGCACCACGACCCCGTTCTCGCCCTGGATCGGCTCGATGATCACGAGGGCGGTCTCGTCGGTGACGGCGGCGGCCAGCGCCTGCGCGTCGCCGTACGGGACGTGCGTGACGTCGCCGGGCAGCGGCGCGAAGGGCTCCTGCTTGCCGGGCTGCCCGGTGAGCGCGAGGGCGCCCATGGTGCGGCCGTGGAAGCCGCCCCGGGTGGCGACCATGTGCCGGCGGCCCGTCAGCCGGCCGATCTTGAAGGCGCCCTCGTTGGCCTCGGCGCCGGAGTTGCAGAAGTAGACCCTGCCGTCCCGGCCGAAGAGCTGGAGCAGGCGTTCGGCGAGGGCGACGGGCGGCTCGGCGACGAACAGGTTGGAGACATGGCCCAGCGAGGCGATCTGACGGCTGACGGCCTCGACGACGGCGGGGTGCGCGTGCCCGAGGGCGTTGACGGCGATGCCGCCGACGAAGTCGAGGTACTGCTTGCCGTCGGCGTCCCACAGCCGGGTGCCCTTCCCGCGCACGAGGGGCAGTCGCGGGGTGCCGTAGTTGTTCATGAGCGCGCCCTGCCAGCGCCGGGTGAGCTCCTCGTTGCTCGTCATGCCACGTCCCCCTCGGTCCGCTGACCGCTCTCGTCGGGCACGACCATGGTGCCGATGCCCTCGTCGGTGAAGATCTCCAGCAGGATGGAGTGCTGGACCCGGCCGTCGATGACGCGGGCGGTGCGGACGCCGCCCCGCACGGCGTGCAGGCAGCCCTCCATCTTCGGCACCATGCCCGAGGACAGCTCCGGCAGGAGTTTCTCCAGCTGGGAGGCGGTGAGGCGGCTGATCACCTCGTCGCTGTGGGGCCAGTCCTCGTAGAGTCCCTCGACGTCCGTGAGGACCATGAGGGTCTCGGCGCCCAGCGCCGCAGCGAGTGCCGCAGCCGCCGTATCAGCATTGACGTTGTAGACATGTCCCGCATCACCGTCGTCCTTGCTCCGGGCGATCGACGAGACGACCGGGATGCGGCCGTCGGCGAGCAGGGCCTCGATCGCGCCCGTGTCGATCTCGGTGATCTCGCCCACCCGCCCGATGTCGACGCGTCTGCCGTCGACCTCGGGCGTGTGCTTGACGGCCGTGATGGTGCGCGCGTCCTCACCGGTCAGGCCGACGGCCAGCGGCCCGTGCCGGTTGAGCAGCCCGACCAGCTCCCGCTGCACCTGCCCGGCCAGCACCATCCGCACGACGTCCATGGCGTCCTCGGTGGTGACACGCAGTCCCGCCTTGAACTCGCTGACGATGCCGTGCCGGTCGAGGGCGGCGCTGATCTGGGGGCCGCCGCCGTGCACGACGACCGGCTTCAGGCCGGCGTGCCGCAGGAACACCACGTCCTGGGCGAAGGCGGCCTTCAGCTCCTCGTCCACCATGGCGTTGCCGCCGAACTTGATGACGACGATCTTGCCGTGATGGCGGGTCAGCCAAGGCAGCGCCTCGATGAGGATGCGGGCCTTGGGAAGCGCGGTGTGCTTACGGGTCGTGCCCGTGCCGCTGTCGCTCATGAGGAGTAGGCGCTGTTCTCGTGGACGTAGTCGGCGGTCAGGTCGTTGGTCCAGACGGTGGCCGTCTCGGTGCCCGCGGCGAGGTCGGCGACGATGTGCACCTCGCGGTAGCGCATGTCGACGCGTGCGCGGTCCTCCCCGACCGCGCCGTTCTTGCACACCCAGACGCCGTTGATGGCGACGTTGAGCTGGTCGGGCTCGAAGGCGGCGCGGGTGGTGCCGATCGCCGACAGCACGCGGCCCCAGTTGGGGTCCTCGCCGTGGATGGCGCACTTGAGGAGGTTGTTGCGGGCGATGGAGCGCGCTACCTCGACGGCGTCCTCCTCGGTCGCCGCGTTGACCACCTCGACCCTGATGTCCTTGCTGGCGCCCTCGGCGTCCCGGATCAGCTGCTGCCCGAGGTCGTCGCAGACGGCGCGCACGGCCTCGGCGAACTCCGCCTGGGCGGGGGTGACGCCGGCGGCGCCGGAGGCCAGGAGCAGGACGGTGTCGTTGGTGGACATGCAGCCGTCGGAGTCGACGCGGTCGAAGGTGACCTTGGTGGCCGCGCGCAGGGCCGCGTCAAGTGTCCCGCTGTCGACGTCGGCGTCCGTGGTCAGGACGACGAGCATGGTGGCCAGGCCCGGCGCCAGCATGCCGGCGCCCTTGGCCATGCCGCCGACGGTCCAGCCGTCCTTCGTCACCACGGACGTCTTGTGGACGGTGTCGGTGGTCTTGATGGCGATGGCGGCCTTCTCGCCGCCGTGCTCGGACAGCTGGGCCGCGGCCTGCTCGACGCCCGGCAGCAGCCTGCCCATGGGCAGCGGCACGCCGATGAGCCCGGTGGAGCAGACGGCGACCTCGACGGCGCCGACGCCCAGCACGTCGGCGGCCTTCTCCGCGGTGGCGTGGGTGTCCTGGAAGCCCTGGGGGCCGGTGCAGGCGTTGGCGCCGCCGGAGTTGAGGACCACGGCCGACAGCCGGCCGGTCTTCAGCACCTGCTCGGACCACAGCACCGGCGCGGCCTTGACGCGGTTGGAGGTGAAGACGCCCGCGGCGGCGCGGCGTGGTCCGGTGTTGACCACGAGGGCCAGGTCCGGGTTGCCGTTCTCCTTGATCCCGGCGGCGATGCCCGCCGCCGTGAATCCCTTCGCTGCCGTGACGCTCACTGCATCTCCCTGTTCGCTCCTGCGCCCGGGCGGCGCAGCGGTGCGGCTGTCGTCCCCAGCGCCCTGACGGCCTGGGAGGGTTCTCCGGTCGGGTGCGGCCCGGTGGCCGCACGCGCTCCCCCGGCGTCTTCCGGGGGGCGCCGCCGGCTCACGGTGCGACTCCGGTCGTGGGGAGTCCGGTGGCCTCGTCGAGCCCGAGGGCGATGTTCATGCTCTGCACGGCCCCGCCCGCGGTGCCCTTGGTGAGGTTGTCGATGGCGCTGATCGCGACGATGCGGTGTGCGGCCTCGTCGTGGGCGACCTGGACGAGGACGGCGTTGGAGCCGTGGACGGACGCGGTGGCGGGCCACCGCCCCTCGGGGAGGAGGTGGACGAACGGCTCGTCGGCGTACGCCTTCGCGTAGGCGGCGCGGACGGCCTCCGCGGTGACGCCCGGCCTCGCCTTCGCGCTGCAGGTGGCGAGGATGCCGCGGGGCATCGGGGCCAGGGTGGGCGTGAAGGAGACCGTGACCGGCTCCCCGGCGGCCGCGCTGAGGTTCTGGATCATCTCCGGGGTGTGCCGGTGGAGGCCGCCGACGCCATAGGGGGACATCGAGCCCATCACCTCGCTGCCGAGCAGGTGCGGCTTGAGTGACCGGCCGGCGCCGGACGTGCCGGAGGCGGCGACGATCACGGCCTCGGGCTCGGCGATCCCGGCGGCGTAGGCGGGGACCAGCGCGAGGGAGGCGGCCGTCGGGTAGCAGCCGGGCACCGCGATGCGCCTGGACCCCTCCAGCGCCGCGCGGGCACCCGGCAGTTCGGGCAGGCCGTAGGGCCAGGTGCCGGCGTGCGGGGAGCCGTAGAACCGCTCCCAGTCGGCCGGGTCGCGCAGCCGGAAGTCGGCGCCCATGTCGATGACGAGGACGTCCGGGCCGAGCTGCTCGGCGACGGCGGCGGACTGGCCGTGCGGCAGGGCGAGGAAGACGACGTCGTGCCCGGCGAGCGCTTCGGGGGTGGTCCGCTCCAGCACCCGGCCGGCCAGGGGCGTCAGGTGCGGCTGCAGCGCGCCGAGCGGCTGTCCGGCGTTGGAGTTGCCGGTCAGCGCGCCGATCTCGGCCTCCGGGTGCGCCAGGAGCAGGCGCAGAACCTCACCGCCCGCGTACCCACTCGCTCCGGCGACCGCCACACGTACCGTCATGGACCCTCCTCCTCCATGGCATGACTATACGTCTCCCTGCACGTTTATGCAATATGCGTTTCTCGCCATGCGTACGGTCGGCTCCGCGGGACGGCGGCCGGCACGGGGCGGCCGGGCGCGCACCCCCGTCCCGCCGCCGGGAAGCCCCGGGCGGGCCCGCGCGGAGGGCGCCGCGGGCCCAAGCCCTTCCGCGGCCCCGAGCCGAGGCGGCAACGGGGCGGCGGCGCGGCGAGGCCGGCGCTCACCGACCGTTCGCGCCCGTCCTGGCCGGTACGCACCGCCACGCGAGGGCCGCGGCGGTCAGGTAGGCGAGGGAGCCGGCGGCCATGCTGGTGCGCAGTCCCGCGCCGTAGCCGGCGCCGGTGGCCAGCAGGCTCCCTCCGAGTGCCACGCCGGTGGCACTGCCGACCTGGCGGGTGGTGTTGAACAGGGCGGAGGCGGCCCCCGCGTACGCCGCGGGGGCGGCCCCCATCACCGTGGCGGTCGAGCCGGTGAGCGCGAAGGACGTACCGAACCCGGCGGCCATCATCGGCGCCACCAGCACCGGGTAGGGGGCGTCCGGTCCCGCGGCGGCCCAGCCGGCCAGCCCCAGGGCGCCCAGGAGCATGCCGGACGTCACCAGCGGGCGATCACCCGTGCGGCGGGTCAGCCGCCCGGACAGGCCGGAGGCGAACGTGGTCATCGCCACCGCCGGGAACAGCGCCAGCCCGGTCTGCAGGGCGCTGAGGCCACGCTGGTGCTGGAAGGAGAGACTGGCGGTGAAGACCATGCCGTAGAAGCCGAAGTTGAACAGCAGCCCGATGACGGCGGCGCCGCTCGTCGCGCGTGAACGCAGCAGGCGCAGCGGAAGGGCCGGGGACCCGGCGAGCCGCTCGCGCGTGAGGAACGCCGCGACGGCCGGCACGGTCAGACCCAGCCCGGCGAGAACGGCCGGATCGGACCAGCCGCGCCGTCCGGCCTCGTTCAGCGAGGCGGTCAGCAGGGCCACCGCCGCCACCACGGCGCACTGCGCCGGCCAGTCCAGGGCCCGGTCGGCGTGGCGTGGCGAGCGCGCGACGTACCGCGACGTCAGCACCAGGCAGGCCACGCCGACGGGCAGGTTGATGAGGAAGACCCAGCGCCAGCCCACCGTGGACACCAGCAGCCCGCCCAGCAGCGGCCCGGCCGAGGCCGCGACACCCGCCATCGATCCCCACAGCCCGAACGCACGGGAGCGTGCCGCCGGCACGGCGTAGGCCTCCTGGAGGAGGGCGAGGGAACCGGGCACGATCAGCGCCGCGCCGAGCCCCTCCACCAGCCGGGCCGCGATCAGGAAGGACGCGCCGGGCGCGAGGGCGCACGCGGCGGAGGCGACGGTGAACACCGCCACGCCCGAGCAGAAGACGCGCCGGTTGCCCAGCCGGTCGCCCAGCGCGCCACCGGTCATCAGGAACCCGGCGAGGACCAGCGTGTACCCGTCCGTGATCCACTGGATGCCGGTGAGGGAGGCCGGCAGTTCCCGTCCCACCACGGGCACGGCGACGTTGATGATGGTGACGTCCAGGATGACCATGAAGTACCCGGCGCACACGGCCACCAGCGGCGCCACGGAGCCTCGTGCGGCCGTCGCCGACGGCCCCGGAGGCCCTGACTCACCGCCACTGGCCGGCCGCGCGAAGGGCACGTCGCCCACTCCGTCCTGCGGGCGCGCGGACGACCGGCGGGCCGGGTGCGCCGCCGCTGCCCGGCCGGCCGCGGCAGCCGCTACGAATGGGCCACGACCTCGCCCGCCGTGACCTGGGGCGGGTTGGGGAGCAGGGAGGCCAGGCGGTCCCGGACGAAGTCCGCCGCGCTCTCGGTCGACTGCTCGGCGCCGGACCGGTCCTGGAAGACGCTGGTCGAGAGCATCACCCCGTTTCCGGCGTCGACCCAGTAGTAGGCCACGAAGCCCTCCACCTGGCTGATGATCGGCAGAAAGCCCTCGTTCACCTGACGTCCCGCCTCGGCCGGATCGGTCACCCCCTCGTACCGCCGGACCACTGCGTACATGGCTGGTCTCCTCGTGGCTCGTAGGACCGTCGTCTGTGCAGGGACGGCGTACCCGCAGGCGGCACGCGGGGCGTGCGGGAACGTGCGGCAATCACCGGAAGGGCCCCCGTCGGTGACGCGAACGGCGGCACGCGTCCGGGGCGCCCCCTCGCCGGTACGGCCACCGCACTCGCCCGTGCCGCGCGGCGGGCGAGGTCAGGTGGCGCTCCCGGCCCCCGGCAGCATGATCATGCGGGACACGACGAACGTCACCGGGATCGCGGCCGCGGAGGCCAGCAGGGGAGCGAAGCGGTTCCCCGCGTGCAGTACGTCGACGATGACGTACACGCCCACCGTGGTGAGGAGGAAGTTGGTGACGTTGGTCAGGGGGAAGAGCAGGAACTTCCGCCAGGTCGGACGGGTCCGGTAGGTGAACCGCGCGTTCAGGAAGAAGGAGCCGATCATGCTCAGGACGAACGCGAGGGCGTGTGCGGCGAGGTAGGGCAGGCGCGTGAGGAACACCAGGTAGAGGGTGTAGTAGGCCAGGGTGTTGACGACACCGACCATGGCGAAGGTGACGATCTGTCTCGCGGTCGCGCGGCCGGGTGGGGTGGGTGTCAAGGAGTGAGGTCTTTCGTCGTGCCGCGCGGGTGTGCGGCCGTCCTTTCCGTTCGTCGCCGTTCGTCGCCGTCACCGCGGGAGCGCGGTCGCGCCCCTCGGCCCCGTCGTGGGCCCGGCCGGTCCGCTCCCGGCGCCCCGGCGCAGCCGGTCCGGGCGCCGGCCGGGGTGGTGGGACGGCGGTGACGATCGTGGCACAGCCGGGTGTCCCGCCGCCATGGAGGGGGGCTGGGCCGTCCTTCGGCGCACGGGCGGCGGAGCCGTGGAAGGCGCTCGGCGGCGCGGCGAGGCGCCGGCCGGACGGGGCGGGCGGCGCCTCCCACGGCAGGATGGGGAGGGGGCGAGGCGCGTCGATCGGACGTGCGGGAGCGGTAGGGACGGAGAGCGGACCGCATGGAGGACTTCTGGCCGGTGAGCGACGTGCTGGCCCATCTGGCCGGGAGCTGGCGGGTGGAGCGGACGGTGCGGGATCTAGCGACCGGCGACGAAGGACGGTTCACGGGGACCACCGTCTTCACCCCGCTGCCGGCCGACCGCCTGCCGCAGGACCTGCCGGAGGAGCCGCCCGGCGATCCGCGGGCCGGCCGGCGGCCCCACGGGCTGCCCGGCGGTCCGCGGACCGGCCGGCCGCAGGACCCGCCCGGTCCGCGGTACGGCCTGGTGAGCCGGGAGTCCGGCACCTTCGTCTGGCGCGGTGTGCGCCGGCCCGCCGAGCGGACGCTGCTCTTCCTGCGCGCCGGTCCGCCCGGGACGGCGGAGGTGCGGTTCGCGGACGGGCGCCCCTTCCACGACCTCGATCTGCGCTCCGGCCGGCATGTCGCCGACCACCCCTGCGCCGCCGATCTCTACCGCGGTGAGTTCACCGTGCGGGACCGGGACCACTGGCGGACGGTGTGGCGCGTGCGCGGCCCGGCCAAGGACCTCGTGCTGACCACGGACTACGCGCGGGAGGGCTGAGCCGGTGCCCCCTCCAGGCGAAGGTTCCAGTGGCCCGCGCGGCCGGTGACGGTCGTCGTCGACAGCGGACGGACGTCGATGTTCCAGTACGTCGCCGGAGGGGCCTTGAGGACGTAGACCAGGGCGGCCCGGATCACCGAGGGTTCGGCCACGGCGACGACGCGGTCGCCGTCGTCGACCGGCCGGGTGTCCAGCCAGTCGCCGACCCGGGTGATGAAGGACAGCAGCGGCTCTCCGCCGTGGGGCGTGGCGCGCGGGTCGGTGAGCCAGGCGTCCACCGCCTCCGGCTCGCGGGCCATCGCCTCGCCGAGCGTCAGCCCGCGCCATCGGCCCATGTCGCAGTCGCGCAGGGCCAGCTGGGCGAGCGGCGCGTAGCCGAGGGCGTCCCCGGTGGCGCGGCTGCGCGGGGTCGGCGAGCAGTAGCGCAGCTCGGCGGCCGCCAGGGGCAGCAGCCCGGGTGCGGCGCGCTCCACCGCCTGCCAGCCGGCCTGGTCCAGCGGCCGGTCGTCCTGGAAGCGCTCGGCGAGCGCCGGGGAGCTGCGCGCGGCGGCGACGAACATGACCCGCAGTGCCATGCGGTGATGGTGGGACGCCCAAGTGGGCAGGTCAAGGGGTGCGGTCGGGGCTTTACCCACGGAGCGTGAAACCCTGCTCACAAGTCAGGACGTGCCGGACACGTCACTCGAGGACGAGCGCCATCCACTCGCCGGGCCGCTCCAGCGCCCGGAACCCGCACTTCTCGTAGAGGCCGTGCGCGTCGTGGGTGGCGAGCAGCACCCGGCGCAGACCGTACTGCCGCAGATGCCCGCACACGGCCCCCACCAGCGCCGTGCCGATCTTCTTGCCCCGCACGGAGGGGTCGACGTAGACGTCGCACAGCCACGCGAAGGTCGCCCGGTCGGTCACCACGCGGGCGTACGCGACCTGCTCCCCCGAGGCGGCGTCGTGGACACCGAAGTTGAGTGAGCCGTCGACCGCCCGGTCCTGCTTCTCGCGGGGCCTTCCGATCGCCCAGTACGCTCCCGTGGCGAGCCAGTGGTGGACGCGGTCCCGGTCGATCCGCCGGGGGTCGGTGGTGAGTTCGTAGCCGTCGGGCAGGCGCGGGGTGTCGGTCATGACGGGAGGCTCGCAGGCCGGGGCGGATCCTGTCGAGCCCCGGCCGGCCGGTGCTCGCCGCTCACGGGCCGGACGGTCTCGTCCCAGGCCGTCCGCAGCCGCCGTACGCCCTGGGCGATCTCGCCCGTGCCGCCGACCGCGGCGAAGCTCAGCCGCAGATGCGAGGCGGGGGGTTCGGCACTGAAGTAGGGGCGGCCCGGCGTGATCGCGACGCCCTCGCGCAGGGCCGCGGCGGTCAGCGCCGCCTCGTCCGCGCCGTCGGGCAGACGCAGCCACAGGTGGTAGCCGCCGGACGGGACGTGCGGCAGGGCGAGCCCGGGCAGTTCGCGGAGCAGCGCGGAGGTCATGGCGTCCCGGCGCGCCCTGAGTTCCGCCGAGACGGCCCGCAGGTGGCGGGGCCAGGCGGGTGAGCCGACGAGTTCGAGGGCCGCCTCCTGCAGCGGCCGGGGCACGAAGAAGGTGTCGACGACCTGGATGGCCCGCAGCCGCTCCAGTACCGGGCCGCGGGCCGCCAGCGCGCTCACCCGGAAGCTGGGCGAGGTGGCCTTCGTCAGGGACCCGACGTGGACGACGACGCCGTCCACGTCGTCGGCGGCCAGCGGGGCCGGCAGCGGCCCGGCGTCCTCGTGCACCAGCCGCCGTACGAAGTCGTCCTCGACGACGAAGGCACCGGCCTCGCGGGCGATCCGCAGCACCGCCGGGCGCCGCGCGGCGGCCAGCACCGCACCGGTCGGGTTCTGGAACAGCGGCTGGCAGACGAAGACGCGGGCACCGGTCGCCCGGAAGGCGTCGGCGAGCAGTTCCGGCCGCACCCCGTCGGCGTCCATCGGCACGGGCACCGGCCGCAGCCCGGAGGCGCGGGCGATGGCGAGCATGCCGGGGTACGTAGGCGACTCGACGAGCACGGGGGCGCCGGGCGGGGCGAGCGCGCGCAGGGCCGTGGTGAGCGCCGACTGGCCGCCCGCGGTGATCAGGACGTCGGCGGCGGTGACGGTGCCGTCCGGGCCGGCGATGCTCCGCGCGAACCACTCCCGCAGCTCCGGCAGCCCCTCCAGCGGGGGCCGCCCCCAGGCGCCGGGGCGGCGGCCGGCGCGGGACAGGGCCGCGGACATCGCCCGCTCCGGCTGCAGCGACGGATGCAGGTAGCCGCCGTTGAACTCGATCACGCCGGGCGGCGGGGCGGCGAGCGAGACCGTCACCCCGGCGGCGTCCACCGTCCGCGGCACGAGGTCGGCCACCCCTTCGGCGCTGAGTGCGACCTCCTGCCAGGAGGTGTCCCCGGCGGGTGCGTCCGGCGTCCGCGGCTGGGCGCGGAACGCGCCGGCGCCGGGCCGCGTGACCACCAGGCCCTCGGCGGCGAGCTGTGCGAGGGCCCGCGAGACGGTGACCGGGCTGACCCGCAGCCGTTCGACGAGGGCCCGGCTGGACGGGAGCTTCTCACCGGGTGAGTAGCGCTCCAGTTCCCTGCGCAGGCGGTTCACCAGTTCGGCCGCACTGCTACGCTCATGCATGAGAGCAGAGAGTAGCGCTACCGGGCACATCCGGAAAGCGGTCGGCCCCCGGGGCACGGGGCCCACCCCGGAGCCGGACGCCGAGGGCGCCCGCCGCCCGGCCGCCGTCGCGGCCCCCGCACCGAAGCCCCTGGCCACCCCGGCCCCCTCCCCCGGCACGCCGCAGGCCGCACGCACCGCACCGGCCGACCGCCGCCGCGGCACGCTCCAGGCCGCCCTGGGCGTCGTCGCCTTCTCCCTCACCTTCCCCGCGACGGCCTGGGGCCTGGAGAGCTTCGGGCCGTGGACGCTGGTCGCCGTTCGCAGCGTCCTGGCGGCCCTCGTCGCCGGCGGCTGTCTGCTCGCCCTGCGCGTCCCGGTGCCCGCCCGCCGTCACTGGCCCGGCCTGGCGGTGGTGGGCGCGGGAGTGGTCCTCGGCTTCCCGCTGCTGACCACCCTTGCTCTGGAGACCTCCACCACCGCGCACGCCGCGGTCGTCGTCGGCCTGCTGCCGCTGACCACGGCGCTCCTCTCCGCGCTGCGTGTGGGCACCCGGCCGTCGCGGACGTTCTGGGCCGCCGCCCTGGCGGGCGCGGCCGCCGTGGTCGCCTTCACGGTGCAGCAGAGCGGCGGCGCCCTGAGCGCCGCCGACGGCTGTCTCTTCGGCGCGCTGCTGGTGTGCGCCGCGGGCTACACGGAGGGCGGCCGGCTGGCGCGGGTGATGCCCGGCTGGCAGGTCATCGGCTGGGCGCTGGTGCTCTGCCTGCCCCTCACCGTGCCGGGCGCCGCGCTCGCGCTCGCCCACGAGCCGGTGCGCCTAGGAGTCCACGGCGTGGCCGGGCTGCTCTGGGTCGCGCTGGGCTCGCAGTTCCTGGGCCTGGTCGTCTGGTACCGGGGCATGGCGGCCGTCGGCATCCCCAAGGCCAGCCAGTTGCAGTTGGCCCAGCCGCTGCTCACACTGGTGTGGTCGGTGCTGCTTCTCGGCGAGCACCTGACGGTGGCGGCCCCGCTCACCGCCGGAGCCGTGCTCGTCTGCATCGCCGTCACGCAGCGGGCGCGCGGCTGACCGGCCGCAGACACCGGTCCGGCCCGCGTACCGCGCCGTCAACGCAACGCAGCGAGCCCGGAACCGCCGGACCGCTGTTCCCCGCACCCGGTGAGGAGGCCGGCAGATGCACGCGTCCGTGGGCGACCAGCTCGTCCAGCACGGCAGGGTGGTCGGTCAGCACGACCAGGTCACCGAGATCGTCGAGGTCATGGGCCCCGAGGGCAGTCCGCCGTACCGGGTCCGCTTCCCGGACGGGCACGAGGCAGTGATGTCCCCGGGGCCCGACTGCGTGGTCCGGCACATCGAGCGTCAGACCCGGGTGGAACGGATCGTCGGGTAGCCGAGCGCCGAGGCGGCGGACGGGGGCGGCGCCGGCTGGCCGTAGTGGTCGGCCACCACCCGCGCCATCGCACCGGCCGCGTCCGCCGCCACCTCCTTCGCCGCGAAGAAGACGTGCCCGCGCACCTCGGGCTGACGCCGGGCGAGGGTGAGGTGCCGGGACAGCTCGGCGGGGTCCCGCCAGGCCGCGCCCTGCCCCGGGTCGCCCGCCTTGTACAGCGCCTCGCCCACGTACAGCTTCGTACGGCTGCCCCGCGCCACCCCGGCCCACCACGACACCAGCTCCGCGTAGTCGGCGGCGGCCAGGCCGATGTTCCAGTACAGCTGGGGCACCACGTAGTCGACCCAGCCCTCGCGGACCCATTTCCGCGTGTCCGCGTACAGGTCGTCGTACGTCTCCACGCCGGCGGCCGTGGCCGAACCCCGGCTGTCCGTGGAGGCGTTGCGCCACACGCCGAAGGGGCTCACGCCGAACTGCGCGCCGGGCCGCGCCTGCCGCACGCCCGCGGCCGTCTCGAGGATCAGCCTGTCGATGTTGTCGCGCCGCCAGGCGGCCCGGCTCGCGAAGCCGCCACCGTGCCGGGCGAAGGCCGCGTCGTCGTCGAACGACTGGCCCGCCACCGGATACGGGTAGAAGTAGTCGTCGAAGTGGAGGCCGTCCACGGGGTACGCGCGCACCGCGTCCAGCATCGCCTGCCGTACGAACGCGCGGACCTCCGGCAGCCCCGGGTCGTAGTACAGCCTGCCGCCGTAGGGCACCACCCAGTGGGGGTTCCGGCGGGCCGGGTGGGAGGCGACGAGCCGGTCCCGGTCGGGGTGGACGGCGACGCGGTAGGGATTGCACCAGGCGTGCAGCGCCAGACCGCGGGCGTGCGCCTCCGCCACGGCCGTGCCCAGCGGGTCCCAGCCCGGTTCCCGGCCCTGCGTCCCGGTCAGGAACTCGGACCACGGTTCGTACGGCGAGGGCCACAGCGCGTCGGCCGCCGGGCGCACCTGGAAGAACACTGTGTTGAGACGGCGGCGCACCGCCTCGTCGAGGAGGGCGGTCAGCTCGGCGCGCTGCCGGGCCGCGGTCAGCCCGGTGTGCGAGGGCCAGTCCCGGTTCACCACGGTCGCCAGCCACATGCCGCGCATCTCGGTGGCGCCGCCTCCGCGGGGCGTCCCGCCGGCCGTGCGCCGCCGTGCCGGAGCGGCCGCTGCCCCCCGCGCCGGCGTCAGGGTGGACAGCGCCGCCACCGCGAACGCCCGCCGCGACACTCGGCCCATCCGGGCCACCTCCCTACGACGCGGATCCGATTCGTCACGGATCGTGCCCGGCCAGCATGCCGGACCCGGACGATCGATCATCGTCACGACGGGGGTAACGTGCACGATCGGAGCAGGCACCACACAATGGGCCGCCTGCCACAGCCGTAGATCAGCGAAAGGGACGATGTGACGGACATCGAACGCGTCGGAGTGGTGGGCTGCGGCCAGATGGGTGCGGGCATCGCTGAGGTCTGCGCCCGGGCGGGACTGGACGTGAAGGTCGCCGAGACCACCGGCGAGGCCCTGGAGATCGGCCGTACCCGGCTGTTCAACTCCCTGGCCAAGGCGGCCGAGCGCGGCAAGATCACCGAGGAGGAGCACCAGGCGACGCAGGCGCGGCTGAGCTTCACCACCGACCTCGGCGAGTTCGCCGACCGCGATCTCGTCATCGAGGCCGTCGTCGAGAACGAGCAGGTCAAGACCGAGATCTTCCAGGTGCTGGACCAGGTCGTCACCCGGCCGGACGCGATCCTGGCGTCCAACACGTCCTCGATCCCGCTGGTGAAGCTGGCGGTCGCCACCGCGCGGCCCGACCAGGTCATCGGCATCCACTTCTTCAACCCGGCCCCGGTGCAGAAGCTGGTCGAGCTGATCCCTGCCCTCACCACCTCCGAGGGCACCCTCAGCCGGGCGCAGCTGTTCACCGAGAAGGTGCTGGGCAAGCACTCCATCCGCGCCCAGGACCGCTCCGGCTTCGTGGTCAACGCCCTGCTGATCCCCTACCTGCTCTCCGCGATCCGGATGTTCGAGTCGGGCATCGCCAGCCGCGAGGACATCGACAACGGCATGGAGCTGGGCTGCGCCCACCCGATGGGCCCGCTGAAGCTGTCCGACCTGATCGGCCTGGACACGGTGGCCTCGGTGGCCTACTCGATGTACGAGGAGTACAAGGAGCCGCTGTACGCCGCGCCGCCGCTGCTGCAGCGGATGGTCGACGCGGGCCGGCTGGGCCGCAAGACGAGTTCCGGCTTCTACACCTACGCCTGACTACGCAGCGTCGATCCGCACGGTTGCCACGGGCCCGGCACCGCCGTAGGGTGCCGGGCCCGTGGCATTCACACACCGTGTGCGCGGCGGACCCGCATATGCCCGTCACACACTCTCCTCAGCCACTCACCAGGCGAGTTGACTCTCCCTGCGCATGCAAGGGATGGAAGACGACTACGGAAAGGAGCGGCTGGTGACCGCCGATCCCGAGCATCCCGTCCTCAACGGAGAACTCGCTGAGTTACGGCGCCGCCTCGACGTGGCCTACGCACGCGTCGAGGGCGGGCTGGCCCTGCTCAGCCATCGCACCGAGGAGACCGCGAAGGAACTGGACGAACTGCACGCCAGGATCATCTCCCTCGAACACGCCCGCTGGCCGCTGCCCACGGTCGCGGCCCTCGCGGCCGTCGGGGCACTGGTCGTGGCGGTCTGGCAGGCCCTCGGCCACTGAACGGCCGGGAGCGGCGGGGGATCAGGGCAGGATGTCCTGCCCGAGCCGGAGATGGTGCAGGAGCAGTAACGCGGCCGCCATGTTGGCGGCCGGGACCTCACCGCGGGCGACCAGGTCGGGAACGAGCTTGAGGGGGACCCATTCCCGGCGGTCGGACTCGAAGTCGTCCACGGGGTGCCCGACGTACTCGCCCTCGTCCGCCCAGTAGATGTGGTGCCGGGCGTCGGTGAGGCCGTTGGACGGCTCCACGCTCATGAGGTGGCGCAGGGGCCCCGGCCGCCAGCCCGTCTCCTCCTCCAGTTCCCTGGCGGCCGCGTCGGCGACGTCCTCGCCGTCCTCCACGACGCCCGCCGCGAGCTCCCAGCCCCAGCTGTCGGTGATGAAGCGGTGGCGCCACAGGAGAAGGACCTCGTTGGCCTCGTTGACCACCGTGGCGACGGCGACGGGCCGCATCCGTATGAGGAAGTGGTCGAGGTGCCGGCCGTCCGGCAGTTCGACATCCGCCAGGTTGACGCTGAACCAGCGGTTCGCATACACAGTCTGCTCGTTCTGTTTCGTCCACTGCACGGTTCTGCCACCTTCCGTCGAGTAAGGGGCAATATCGCAGCCCCAACGGCTCGACAGCAGGCGCACGGTGACCGCTCACAGCGCAGGGGGCGGCGCAGTGGCCCGTACGGGGGTGCGGCGCGGGCCGTGCCGGGCCGTGCCGCGGCCGGTCTCGGCGGACGTCCGGTCACGCCGACGGGCCGGCGCCCCGCACCGGCGGTACGGCCGCCCGGCTCGGCCTGGCTCCACACCCGGCGGTCGCCGGCCTGACGGTCGCCGGCCTGGCTCGCGGGACGTCCGCCCCGCAGCGGCCGTCCGCCCGGCAGCGGCGGGTCGTCGACGCACGGCCGACGGCGGTGGAGCCCCTCCGGCGGGCGTCACAGAGGCACGCGCAGGGCCCCGTCGATCAGTTCGGCCGCTTCCCCCGTGCCCGCGCAGCCACTGCGCACCAGGTGCTCGCGCACCGCGCGGAGTCTGTCGCGCATCCGCTGCGACTCCATGCCGCGGGCCTGCTCGGTCATCTGCACGGCCGTGGCCACGGCCTTGTCGGCGTTGCCGCGACGCAGCTCGATCGTGCTGAGCATGGCCAGCCGGTGCACCCGTCCCCGGTCGTGCGCAGGGGTGTCCACGGCCGCCGCGGCGTGCTGCTCGGCGGCGGCCAGTTCGCCGAGGCTGAGCAGCGCCTCCGCCACCTGCACGTTGACCAGGCCCGGCTGGACGTAGCCGGTCTCGTCGGGTTCGTGCCCGCGCCGGATGCGTTCGGCGGCCGCCTCGGCCCGGCGGATGCAGGCGAGGGCGCCCGTGCCGTCGCCGAGATGGGCGTAGGCCTTGGCCTGCATGGCGAACAGGTCGGACGCCAGGGCGGGGGTGATGTGCCGGCCGGCGGTGCGCAGCGCCGCCTCGGCGAAGGCCACGGCCTGGCGGTACTCCCTCATGAACAGCGACTGGTTGACCAGCAGCGCGATCACGTACGCGCCGAGTCCCCTGTCCCCGCTGGCCTTGGCCAGCCTGAGGGCCTGGTGGAAGTAGCGCTGGGCGAGGCCGTGCGCGTCGGAGTCGTAGGCGCAGATCCCCGCGACCGCCACCAGTCCCCCGGTCGCGCGGTGCAGCTGGCGGCCGGTGGCGTCGGTGTAGCCGCCGCGCAGCAGCGGGGCGGCCTCGGCGTTGAGGAAGCCCACGATGCGGCTGCGCGTCGCCACCCCGCCGGCCTTGCGGTACATCTGCTCGTAGTGGCCGCGGGCGGCGCGCAGCATGTCGATGTCGGCGGGTGTGACCCGGTGCCGGCCGCCGCGGGAGACGTCGACGTCCTCGGGTGGGTTCTCCCACTCCCACACGGGCATGACGGCGGGCGTGCCGGTGACGGCGGGGGCACCGAGCAGGTGCGGGCGCTGCTGTTCGTCGGAGCGCCACAGGGCGGTGGCGCGCTCGACGAAGCCGGACAGGGAGCCGGCGTGCGGGGCGGACGGCTCGCCGGGCACGCCCAGGCCGATGTCGTCGAGGGTGACGGTGCGGTGCAGCCGGGCGGCGAGCACCTCGCAGATCAGGTCGGGAACCTGGCCGCGCGGCCGCTGGCCCTTCAGCCACCTGGCGACGGCGGTGTGTTCGTACCGGAGTGCGAGACCGCGTGCCCGTCCGGCCTGGTTGACGTGCGCGGCGAGGCCCGCGTGCGAGATCCCGGCCTCGTCCAGGATCGCGTCGAGCAGAGTGTTGGGCTGCATGGAGGCCCCCGGGTTGGCTCGGTGCCGACAGCGTAGTGCGTCCGGGTTCACACGGGGTGTGAACCAAGTGCCCGGATCCGGCCCCTGCGCGCGCTGTCGCCGAGCGTGCTCCGGCCGGTTCACTGGAGCACCTCGCAAGAGGCCGGCCGGGCCGCCGGCTCCCCCTCGTACAGTGCGGCGGTCCGTTCGCCGTCCGCCCAGCCGCCTGCCAGACCATCCGTGGCGGGGCGGACGGCGCCGGCCTGCCCGGCGGCCGGTGTGGGCCCTGCCGCCCGAAATGCCCCCGGGCCCGGGCTCGGCGGGCCGCGCCGGGCAGGTCCTGCGGGCGGCCGGTCGACTGCGGGGCGGTGAGCCCGCACGCACGCCCGGCCCGCGGTGCGGCCGTCCATGCCCCGGCGCGACGGGCCGGACGGGTCCTACCGGCGGCCGGTCGACTGCGGGCTCGGTGTGCCGTGGCGCGCGGCCGGTACCCCTGCGAGGCCGGCGCACGCGGAGAGGTCGCGGTCGTTGCGGAGCACGAGGACGGCCACGTCGTCGGCGGGCCGTCTCCCGGTGTGCCGCAGCAGCCGGGCGAGGACGCCGCGCAGCACGGCCCGGGGGGAGACGGCCAGGTCTCCGGCCGCCTCGGCCAGTACGGCCGGCAGGGGGAAGAACCGGCCGTGCGTGTCCCGGGCGTCCTCCGCACCGTCCGTGTACAGGACCAGCCCGTCGCCGGGCCGCAGGTTGCCGCAGTCGACGGCCCGCAGGTCCGGCGGCAGGGGGAAGACGCCCAACGGCGGAAGAGGGTCCGCGTCGGCCAGCGGATCGACGCGGGGACCGCTGAGCAGGTAGGGCCACGGATGCCCGCAGTTGAGGGCGCGCACCGCACCGCTCGCGTCGATCTCCAGCAGCAGGACCGTGACGAACTCCTCGGCGACCGGGGCGTCGGGGTGCCGGCCGGTCGACGGGTGCTCGGCCCGCGCCCGCTCCCGCAGATGTCTGCCCATCGCCCGGTCCAGCCGCCGCAGCACGCCGGCGAGTTCCGCCTCGTCGTGGACGGCCTCGCGGAAGCTGCCCAGGACGGCGGCGACCGTCGCGAGAGCGCCGAGCCCGTGCCCGCGCACGTCCCCCATCACGACCCGAACGCCGTGCTCGGTGGCGATCACGTCGTACAGGTCGCCCCCGACGTCGGCACCGCGGTCGGCGGAGAGTTGCGCCGCCGCGAGGCGCAGTCCGCCCACGCGGGACGGCAGCGGCCGCAGCAGCACGCTCTGGGCGGCGCCCGCGACCGCGCGGGCCTGCCGCAGTTCGCGCAGCAGGGTCCGCCGGACGTGCAGGACGAGCCCGGTGCCCACGGCGAGGAACACGGCGCTGGAGACAAGGCGTGCCCCGAGACCGGTCTGCTGCGCGACCGGGCAGACCAGCTTGTAGGTGACGCCCAGGACGCCCCAGGCCGCGGGCGGTCCGAGGGCGAGAGCCCGGCGCAGCGGCCGGTGCCCGGGTCCCCCGCCGGGCGGGCGGCCGGGGCGGCGGGCACCCGATCGCGCCCACGCCGGAAGTCCTGCCCGGGCGGACGCCCGGGCGACGGTACGGGTCCACGCACTGCGCGGAGTCCCAGCCCTGATGCGGATCATGCCGATGGTCCCCCAACAGGCCCCGACAGCGCAGACCGGCCCGAAAGGCCGGTCCGATTCTGTCGACCGCCTGCCTCGTCGGGACCACTTCGGCCTGATGTGCCACCCGAACGAGTGAGAGGTACGGGGACGCGGAGGTACACGGGCGCCCCCGTCACCGCGGCGACGCGTCGCTCCTCCCGGCCCGGTGGCCGGCAGGAGCGACGCGGCCCCGGAACCGGCCCGGGCGGAACCCGGACGCGGGCCCGGGGCCGGTCCCGGCGGAACCCCTAGCTGCGCAGCACCGCGCCCAGCCGCTCCGCCGCCAGCGCCACCGCCGCGTCCCGGGCGGCCGACGCCTCGTCGACGGTCAGCGTCCGGTCGGCCGCGCGGAAGCGCAGCGCGTACGCCAGCGACTTCCGGCCCTCGCCCAGCTGCTCGGCGTTCTCGTAGACATCGAACAGCCGGATCGACTCCAGCAGCTCGCCGGCGCCCTCACGCAGCGCGTCCTCCACGTCGGCGGCCGGGACCGGCCTGTCGACGACGAGGGCGACGTCCTGGGTGGCGACGGGGAAGGTGGAGATGCCCGGGGCCTGCGGGATGTCCTGGCCGACCCGCTCCAGGGCGTCCAGGTCGACCTCCATCGCGCAGGTGCGCGCGGGCAGGCCCAGCGCCTTCAGCACCCGCGGGTGCAGCTCGCCGGCGTGGCCCACGATCTGTTCGGCGCCGTGCGCGACGACGACCAGCTCGGCGCAGCGGCCCGGGTGCCAGGGCCCGTACTGGCCCTTGCGGACGATCAGCTCCGCGCCGGCCTCACGGGCCACGGCGCGCCCGGCCTCGACCGCGTCGGCCCAGTCGGCGGGACGGCCCCTGCCCCACCAGCCGGCCTGCTCACGCGCTCCGGCGAGGACGACGGCGGCGTGGCGCGGCTGCTCGGGCAGTGCGGCCGTCAGCTCGGCGATCTCCTCGTCGGTGGGACGCCGGTCGACGGGCAGCAGGGCGGCGACCCGCCGCTCCTCGTGGGCGGGGGCCTCCCCGGCCTGGGCGGAGCCGGAAGTCCCGGGCAGGAAGACCAGCCCGGTCTCGAACAGCGCCAGGTCGTGGCTGCCCCGGCCGTCGTTGCGGCGCAGCGCGGCGAGCAGGCCCGGCAGCAGCGTCGTGCGGAGCGCGGGCTCCTCGTCGCTGAGCGGGTTGACCAGCTTGACCACGCGGCGGGCGGGGTCGTCGGCCGCCAGGCCGAGCTGGTCGAAGACCTGCTCGCTGACGAACGGGTAGTTCGGCGCCTCGACGTAGCCGGCCCCGGCCAGCGCCCGGCCCACCCGGCGGTGCAGCCGCTGCCGGTGGGTCAGCCCGCGGCCCGCGGGCAGCCTGGGCAGGCTGGAGGGCAGGTTCTCGTAGCCCTCCAGCCGGATGACCTCTTCGGCCAGGTCGTTCGGGTCGGTCAGGTCGGGCCGCCAGGAGGGGACGGTGACGGTCAGCTCGTCCTGCCCCGCGGCCGTGCTTCCCACGACGTCGCAGCCGATCTCCTGCAGCCGCCGGACGACGGTCTCCCGGCCGTACCGGACGCCCGCGACCCGGTCCGGGTGGTCCGCCGGGATCGTGATGGCGCGCGGCGCGCTGTCCGCGGCGACCTCGGTGACGCCGGCGTCCGCGGTGCCGCCCGCGAGCAGCACGAGCAGGTCGACGGTGCGCTGGGCCGCCGCGGCGGCGGCCTGCGGGTCGACGCCCCGCTCGAAGCGGCGCGAGGCCTCGGAGGACAGCTTGTGACGGCGCGCGGTGCGTGCGACGGAGACCGCGTCGAAGTGCGCCGCCTCGATGACGACCTCGGTGGTGGTGCCCTCGGCGTCGTCGATCTCGGTGTGCGCGCCGCCCATGACGCCCGCGAGGCCGATGGGTCCGCGGTCGTCGGTGATGACCAGGTCCTCGGCGTCCAGGACACGCTTGACGCCGTCGAGGGTGGTGAGCTTCTCGCCCGGCTCGGCCCGGCGGACGCCGATGGCGCCCTGGACGCGGCCGCGGTCGTAGGCGTGCAGTGGCTGGCCCACCTCCAGCATCACGTAGTTGGTGATGTCGACCGCGAGGGAGATCGGGCGCATGCCGGCCTTCTGCAGCCGCCGCTGCAGCCAGATCGGGGAGCGCGCCTCGGGGTCGAGGCCGGAGACGGTGCGGGCGGTGAAGCGGTCGCAGCCGCTCGGCTCGGTGATCCGCACCGGGTAGCCGAAGGCGTTCGGCGTCGGCACGTCGAGCAGGGCGGGGTCGCGCAGCGGCAGGCCGTAGGCGATCGCGGTCTCGCGGGCGACGCCGCGGAGGGACAGGCAGTAGCCGCGGTCCGGCGTGACGGCGATGTCCAGGACCTCGTCGACGAGCTCGAGCAGCTCGACGGCGTCCTTGCCGACCTCGGTCTCGGGCGGCAGCACGATGATGCCGTGGCTGCCGTCGTCGCCCATGCCCAGCTCGTCCGCGGAGCAGATCATGCCGTGCGACGTCCTGCCGTAGGTCTTGCGGGCGCTGATCGAGAAGCCGCCGGGCAGCACGCCGCCCGGCAGGACCACGACGACCTTGTCGCCGACGGCGAAGTTGCGGGCTCCGCAGACGATCTCCTGCGGCTCACCGGTGCCGTTGGCCCGGCCGACGTCGACGGTGCAGAAGCGGATCGGCTTCTTGAAGCCCTCGAGCTCCTCGATGGTCAGCACCTGGCCGACGACGAGCGGCCCCTTCAGGTCGGTGCCGAGCTGCTCGACGGTCTCGACCTCGAGGCCGGCCGAAATGAGCTTGGCCTGGACGTCGCGCCCGGTCTCCGTCGCCGGCAGGTCGACGTACTCCCGCAGCCAAGAAAGCGGGACCCGCATCAGATCTCCATCCCGAACGGCCGGGTGAACCGGACGTCACCCTCGACCATGTCTCGCATGTCTTCGACGTTGTGGCGGAACATCAGCATCCGCTCGATGCCGAACCCGAAGGCGAAGCCGCTGTACTTCTCCGGGTCGACGCCGCACGCGGCGAGGACGCGCGGGTTGACCATGCCGCAGCCGCCGAGCTCGATCCAGCCCTCGGACGAGCAGGTGCGACAGGGCCGGTCGGGGTTGCCGACGGACTCGCCCTTGCAGACGTAGCAGAGCATGTCCATCTCGGCGCTCGGCTCGGTGAACGGGAAGAAGTTCGGCCGCAGCCGGGTCTTCATGCCCGCGCCGAACAGCGACTGGACCATGTGGTCGAGGGTGCCCTTGAGGTCGGCCATGGTCAGGCCCTCGTCCACGGCGAGCAGCTCGACCTGGTGGAAGACGGGCGTGTGCGTGGCGTCCAGCTCGTCGGTGCGGTACACGCGGCCGGGGCAGATGACGTACACCGGCAGCTCACGGCTGAGCAGGGAGCGGATCTGCACGGGCGAGGTGTGGGTGCGCAGCACGACACCGGACTCGGTGCCGCCCTCCGGGCCCTGCACGAAGAAGGTGTCGGCCTCGCCGCGGGCCGGGTGGTCCGGGCCGATGTTCAGGGCGTCGAAGTTGAACCACTCGGCCTCGACCTCGGGGCCCTCGGCGACCTCGTAGCCCATGGCCACGAAGATGTCCTCGATGCGCTCCGAGAGCGTGGTCAGCGGGTGCCGGGCGCCGGCCGGGACACGGTCGTACGGCAGCGTGACGTCGACGTCCTCCTCGACGAGCACGCGGGCGTCCCGCTCGGCCTCCAGTTCCGCCTGCCGGGCGGCCAGGGCCTTGTTCACCGCGCCGCGGGCCTGGCCCACGCGCTTGCCGGCGTCGGCCTTGGCGTGCGGGGGCAGGGCGCCGATCTCGCGGTTGGCGAGGGAGAGGGGGGAGGCCGGGCCGGTATGGGCGACCTTGGCCTCGTGGAGCGCGTCGAGGGAGTCCGCGGCGGCGAAGGCGGCGAGCGCCTCGTCCCGCATGCGCTCGATCTCTTCCGGTTTCAACGCCTCGACCTCGACAGGGTCGTACGACTTATTGGGTGCCGACATCTCTTCCCGTGCTTCCGATTGTCCCCCAGCTGACGCTGGGAGGTGCCCCCAGGCTGACGGTCTCCGTCACCGACTCGTGGCCGAATCGTCTCTCGTTTCTGGGACGCAAGGGTGCCAAAGGCCGAGTCTAACGGGGTGGGGAGAAAGCGAACGCGCCCGTGGGTCCTCGGGCCGGCGGCTACAGCAGATGCGCCGGGGTTCCCACGGGCAGGGTAAATCGGAACTCGGCGCCCCCGCCGGGGGCCCGGCCGACCGTGATGGTGCCGCCGTGGGCCTCCACGATGCCCTTGACGATGTACAGCCCGAGGCCCGTGCCGCCACGTTTGCTGCCCCGCCAGAAGCGGGTGAAGACGCGGTTCATGCACTCCTCCGGGATGCCGGTGCCCTCGTCGCTCACCGTGACCGACGTGGCTGTGGTCGTGCTCTCGGCGTGCTCCCCGTCACGCGGGGACGCCGAGGCCATGACCTCAATGGTGACGGTTCCCTCGCCGTGGCGCACGGCGTTTTCGATGAGGTTGCCGAGCACCTGGTCGATCTTGTCCGGGTCGGCCCACAGCGCCGGCAGGGGCTGGTCGATGCGCAGCAGGAAGCGGTCGGCGGGCTGTCCGGCGGCGACGTAGGCCTGGATGTGCCGGCCGACGGCCGCGCCGATGTCGACCGGCTGGCGGCGCACCTCGAGGCGGCCGGAGTCGATGCGGGATATGTCGAGCAGTTCGGCGATGAGCCGGGTGACGCGGTCGGCGTCGGCGTCGACGGTCTCCAGCATCAGGCGCTTCTGGTCGTCGGTGAAGCGGTTCCACTTGGCGAGCAGGGTGGCGGTGAAGCCCTTGACGGAGGTGAGCGGCGAGCGCAGTTCGTGCGCCACGGTGGCGATCAGCTCGGCGTGGCTGCGTTCGGTGCGGCGGCGGGCCTCGGTGTCCCGGAGGCAGACGACGACGCGGCGGACCGGGCCGGTGGGGTGGTCGCGCACGTAGCGCGCGGAGACGAGCACCTCGCGCCCGCCGTGCAGCAGCAGGTTGCGCTCGGGCTGGCCCACGCGGATCGCGAGCCCGCCGTAGGGGTCGGTCAGCTGCCACCAGCGCCGGCCCTCGAGGTCCTCCAGGGGCAGGGCCTTGTCGAGCGGCTGTCCGAGGGCTTCCCCGGCGGGGATCGCGGTGATGCGGGCGGCGGACGCGTTGAAGCAGACGACGCGCCCGTCCTCGTCGGCGATCACCAGGCCGTCGGGCAGGTCGTCGGGGTCGACGCCGAGCGCGGCGGGATCTCCGTGCCGGGGCGTGGGTGGCCGGCGCGCGTCCCGCGTTCCCGGTGCGCCGCTCGTGCCCACGCTCATCCCCGTACCCCACCCTTCCCACGGTGTGCCGGGGCGCCTTTCCGCCCGAGCAGAGCGGGAGCCAGGGGAAAGGCCCCCCAGCCGGCCACCCTACTAGCTCTCGGTGACGCAGCGGCACCCTCCGGAGGCGCGCTGTGCACGGGCCGACGCGTAGAGACATACGGCGGCGGCGGTCGCGAGGTTCAGACTCTCGGCCTTCCCGTGGATCGGAACCCGGACGACGGCGTCGGCGAGGGTGCGGGTCTCCTCCGGCAGCCCCCACGCCTCGTTGCCGAACACCCAGGCGGTGGGGCCGCCCATGGTGCCCTTGTCGAGCTCGTCGTCGAGGTCGTGCGGGCCGGCGCCGTCGGCGGCGAGGACCCGGACGCCGGCGTCCTTCAGGGCGCCGATCGCCTGCTCCACGGGGACGCCGACGGCGACGGGCAGGTGGAAGAGGGAACCGACGGAGGCGCGGACGGCCTTGGGGTTGTACAGGTCCACGGAGGCGTCGGTGAGGACGACCGCCTCGGCACCGGCGGCGTCGGCGCAGCGCAGGACGGTGCCGGCGTTCCCCGGGTCGCGCACGTGCGCGAGGACGGCGACCAGGCGGGGACGCGCGGCGAGGATCCGCGTGAACGGGGTGTCGAGGAAGCGGCAGACCCCGACCAGGCCCTGCGGGGTGACGGTGGTGGAGATATCGGCGATGACCTGCTCGGCGGCGAGGTGCACGCGGGCGCCGGCGGCCCGTGCCTCCCCGACGATGTCGGCGTACCTCTCGGCGGCCTCCACCGTGGCGAACAGCTCGACGAGCGTGGCGGTGCCGCCGTCCCGGTGCGCCGCCGCCTCCCGCACGGCCTGCGGGCCCTCCGCGAGGAACAGCCGCTCCTTGCCCCGGAAGTTCCGTTTGGCGAGCCGGCGGGCGGCGCTGACGCGGGGCGAGCGGGGGGAGATCAGCTCGGGTGTGGCGGGGGGCATGCTCTTCACCTTCGGGAACTCGGTTCCCGCCGCAGGCGATCGGCCACGGCGGCGGATGCGGGGGTCCCCCACGCCGTCCAGGCGGTGGGGGCGCCGGACCGGACTGAGCGGCGCGGGGCGCGTGACGGGCCGCGCGCGGACACAGCAGGACCCGCAGGCCGTCATGGCCTGCGGGTCCGGACAGTCGCGTCGGCGGAGAGCCGGCGCGGCGTCACGCAGCCTTCGGGGCGTTGACGTCCGCCGGGAGTGCCTTCTGGGCGACCTCGACCAGCGCGGCGAACGCACCGGCGTCGTTGACGGCCAGCTCCGCCAGGATCTTGCGGTCGACCTCGACGTTCGCGGCCTTCAGACCCTGGATGAAGCGGTTGTAGGTGATGCCGTTGGCGCGGGCAGCGGCGTTGATGCGCTGGATCCACAGCTGACGGAAGTCGCCCTTGCGCTTCTTGCGGTCGTTGTAGTTGTAGACCAGCGAGTGGGTGACCTGCTCCTTGGCCTTGCGGTACAGGCGCGAACGCTGACCGCGGTAGCCGGAGGCCTGCTCGAGGATCGCCCGGCGCTTCTTGTGGGCGTTGACTGCCCGCTTGACGCGTGCCACTTGTTAACTCCTTGTAGCGGGGCCGTGGGTGTCGTCACACGGCCCGGAAACGATTGGGTCCCGGTCCAGACGTACGGCGCCTCGGCGCCGGAACGTCACTTGCCGAGAAGCTTCTTGACCTTCTTGGCATCGCCCGGGGCCAGCACGGCCTTGCCGGTGAGGCGACGCGTCAGACGGGACGACTTGTGCTCGAGCAGGTGGCGCTTGCCGGCGCGCTCACGGAGCACCTTGCCGGAGCCGGTGATCTTGAAGCGCTTGCTGGCACCGCTGTGCGTCTTGTTCTTCGGCATGGCGCCGTTCTCTCCTCGTCGGTGGCGCTCCCGTGCCCGGTCGCAAAACCGGGCACGGTGGTGGGAGCGTCGCTCTTGTGTCGGTTACATCCTGGGACTGGCGTCCCCGGTGGTGGTCCGGACGTCTCCGGACGTCTTGTCGTTCCCGAAGGGCCCGGACGTCCGGTCCGTCCGGTGTCCCGGGGCCGTGGAGCCCCGGGATCAGGCCTCGGCCGGAGCCTCGGTGTCGGTGTCGGCGTCGGTGTCGGCACCGCCATCTGCAGGGTTCTGCGAGCGGCCGGGGTTGGCCTTCGCGTCCGCCTTGCGTGCCTCCTGCGCCTGACGGGCCTCGGCCATCGCCTCGGTCTTCTTCTTGTGCGGACCGAGAACCATGATCATGTTGCGACCGTCCTGCTTCGGGTTCGACTCCACGAAACCGAGGTCCTGGACGTCCTCCGCGAGGCGCTGCAGCAGCCGGTAGCCCAGCTCGGGCCTGGACTGCTCGCGACCGCGGAACATGATCGTGATCTTGACCTTGTCGCCCTGCTTGAGGAACCGGACGACATGACCCTTCTTGGTGTCGTAGTCGTGCGGGTCGATCTTCGGCCGGAGCTTCATCTCCTTGATGACCGTGTGCGCCTGGTTCTTGCGCGCCTCACGGGCCTTCATGGCCGACTCGTACTTGAACTTCCCGTAGTCCATGAGCTTGCACACGGGCGGACGGGCGTTCGCCGCGACCTCGACCAGGTCCAGGTCGTACTCCTGCGCAAGCTCCAGTGCCTTGGCCAGGGGGACGATGCCCACCTGCTCGCCACTGGGACCGACAAGTCGCACCTCGGGAACGCGAATCCGGTCGTTGATGCGGGGCTCGGCGCTGATGGATCCTCCTCGGTAGCACCACGCGACGGTCTGGCGGACAGCCGCGTAACGTCTGTAGTCATTAGACCTAACCGCGCCGAGACACGAAAAATGCCCCGGACGATCACAGGCGGAGCTCCTCGAACTACCGGAACAACCGCCGCGGTGACCGCGGGGGCGTGCTATCGGGCGGACCGCCGCTGGGGCGGAGCCGCCTGACCGGTGACCCGCCGCCCCGGGGGGCGGTCGGGTGGGAGCTCGAAGCCTCCACTTGTGGGCCGGGCCCGTATGTCCGAGACATGCGCGTCCGGCCGGTCGTCACTCAAGGTTAGCAGCTCGCCGGGGGTGGTGCGAATCCGCGTGCGGGGCACTCCCGCGGCGGGGCGGCGGCCGGGCTGCACCTATGGTGAGGGCATGAGTGACACTCCCGCCTCCGACCGCCCCGAGACCGCCTCGGACGCCGCCGAGACCCCCGACTTCGACGCCATGACCCGCGACATCGCGGAGGTACCGGCGGTCGAGGTGATCGTGACGGTCGCCGTCAACCTGATGAGCGCCGCCGCCGTGAAGCTCGGTCTGGCCCCCCAGGAAGGGGAGGGCGACGACCACAAGGACCTGGACGAGGCCCGCAAGCTGATCACGGCCCTCGCCGGTCTGCTGGACGCGAGCACGACGGAGATCAGCTCCTTCCACGCCGCCCCGCTGCGCGACGGCCTGAAGTCGCTGCAGCTGGCGTTCCGCGAGGCGTCGGTCGTCCCCGACGAGCCGGGCCAGGGACCGGGCGAGAAGTACACGGGGCCGGTGTACGGCTGACGCCACCGGCCCTTGCGGGCGGGGAGCGACGAGTCCCGCCCGCGCGCCCGCGCGCCCAGGTCATCCGCGTACGTACAGGGGCTCGCCCGGAGGCGTGGTCCCGGCCGGCAGTAGTGCCAGGTCGAGACCCCGCACCAGGCGGGCCCTCAGTGTGTCGCTGGCGGCGAGGCGCTCGGCGACGGCACGCGCCGCCTCGGCCGGGGCGGCGGACGCGTCGAGGACGAGGGCGAGGATGCCGTCGGCCCGACCCGGCCCGAGGTGGGCCCGGACCACGGAAGGCTCTGCGGCCAGGGCGTCCCGTACGGCCTCCAGTACCGCCGGGTCGGCGAGCGGGTCGGCCGACGTACGGCCCTCGGCGAGCGCGAGCAGCGCGGGTCCCGTCAGCTCGAACGGCACCGGACCGGCCACGTCCAGCACCACCGTGTCCGCCTTCTCGTGCGCGGCGGCCTCCAGGGCCTGGTGCAGAGGGACGGCCACGGGGCGGGCCGCCGGGTCCCAGCGCGCCAGGGAGCCGGTCGAGGTGAAGGCGGGCAGCGCGGTGCGGTCGCCCGCCTTCAGCGTGGGCACGGCCATGTCGCTGGTCTTCTCGCGCCGCAGCCCGCCGGCGTCCTCCTCGACCTCGCCGAGCACGGCCACCACGGGGACGAGCAGCCGGGTGCCCTTGAGTGCCCGCAGGACCGGCTCGACGGCTGTGCGGTCCTCGGCCCAGGCGGCGAGTGCGGCGCTCAGCCGGGGGTCGGCGGAGCCGTCGTCGTCGGAGAAGCCGGAGTCGGGAATGTTCTTCTTCGCCACGGTCCCGACCCTATCCGGGCCAACCGGCCGCGCCGGGCCGGGGCCACTTCAGCGGCCGCCCCGGCCGCCGGGGGCGCCCCGGCGCGCTCGCCGTATCGTCGGCGGCGGCGTCGTCCGCGGCGTCCTAAGGAGGTGTCTCCGGGAGTCGACGGAGCGCATCGCCGAGGGCCGGGACCGGGGTGTGTCGGCCGCGGCCGACGACTCGGCGTGGGCGCTGAAGAACGGCTGTCCGCCGCGCGGCACGACGGGCTGTGGGTCCTCACTAGCGTCGGGCGCGTGACGGCGGGCGACGAGGACCACCTGCCGGCCGTCCTGTCGAACGGCAACCCGACGAAGGAGCAGGGGATCGTGCTGGTCGAGGCGGCGGCACGGGCCGCGGTGCAGGCCTGCGCCGGGGACGCGGCGACGCCGCCCGCGACGGCCTCGCCGACCGGCTGACCGGACCGCGGCCGGCGGTCGGCGAAGGCTAGGTCCTGCGAGGGCCGGGACCTGCGAAGGCCGCCGGCGCCTGAAGGGGCCGGACTCTGCAGGGCTGGGCTCCGCGAAGGCGGGACCCGTGCGAAGACAGAACCTGCGGGGGCCGGCCTGCGCGGCGTGCGGCGGCCGGACCCATGGGAAGGCGGGACCTGTGGGGCCCGGCCCGAGCGGAGGGCCGGGTCAGTGGCCCTCGGGGGACGTGCGGCGGCCGCGCCACAGGACCACCGCCGTGACGAGGAGCACTCCCCCCGCGCCGCCCGCGAGGGCGCCCGCCCAGTGCGAGGCGCCCTGGTCGTCGTCGGCGGGGTCGGGGCCGGCCCCGAAGTACTCGTCGCCGTACGCCGCCGCGTGCAGGCCGCCCGGCTTGAGGCGGGCCGCGGCCGAGATCGCGGCGGCCGGGTCGACGAAGCCGAAGCCGCGGGAGTCGTCGCGGCCGTCGGACGGCGCCCCGCGGGCCGTGTCCTCCAAGAGCTTCTTGATCTGCGCGGGCGTCAGGCCGGGGTGCGCCGCCTTGACGAGCGCGACGGCCCCGGAGACGAACGCGGAGGCCGCGCTCGTGCCCCAGCCCTCGTAGTACTTGTGGTCCGGGTCGGCGATCACCACGTCGACGCCGGGTGCGCTGACGGTGGCGTACCAGCGGCGGGTGGAGAAGGACGCGCGGGTTCCGTAGCGGTCGACGGCGGTCGCGGCGATCACGCCGGGGTAGGCGGCCGGGTAGGAGACGTGGTCGCCCTTCTCGCCGCCGTTCCCGGCCGAGGCGACCACGACGGCGCCCTTCTTCAGTGCGTACTGGACGGCCTCGTCCTCCGCCGGTTCCGGGTGCGCGGAGGCGGAGTCGTCGCCGAGGGAGAGGTTGATGACGTCGGCGCCGTGGTCGGCGGCCCAGCGGATGCCGTCGGCGAGGGCGCTGCCGCGGGTGCTGCGGGCCTGGGCTCGGGCGGAGTCGCCGTCCTCGAGGATGACCCGCACGGGCAGGATCTTCGCGCCCGGAGCCACGCCCATGACACCGTCGGCCCGGCCCGCCCCGTGCCCGTGCCCGGCGATGATGCCGGCCATGGCGGTGCCGTGGCGGGCCCAGGCCCGGTCGCCGCGCCGGGCGCCGAAGCCGATGAGGTCCTTGCCGGGCAGGACGTTGCCGGCCAGGTCGGGGTGGTCCGCCTCGACGCCGGTGTCCAGGACGGCGACGGTGACGCCCTCGCCCCTGGTGGTGCGCCACGCCTGCTGGACGTGCAGGGCGTCCAGGGCCCACTGCTGGGCGCGTATGCCGTCGGCGTACGCGGCGGAGGGCGGCACGAGGGCGAGGCAGGCGGCCACGAGCAGGCTCAGCGCCCCGGTCCTGCGGGTCACTTCGGGCTTCACGACGGCTTCTCCGTGGCCGGGCCGACGGTCTTGCGCAGGCCGCGCTCGATACGGTCGGCCAGGCCCTGCGCCTCGTGCCCGAGGCCCGCCTGGGCGGGGGCCGCGGTGGCGCCGGAGCGTACCGCGTCCGCCGCGGGCTGCGGGTCGTCGACGGTGCGGCCGTCGGCCCAGCCGGACACCGCGTAGACGACCACGGGGGCGTCCGTGAGCACGGAGACCGTCCAGGAGGCCCGCTGCCGGGCGCCGAAGTGCGCGGCGGCGGTGCCCTCGGCGGGGTACGTACGGGGCATCAGGTCGGCGCGCCGGTCGAGCCGCTCCTTCTCGAAGCGCCCGCCGAGGGCGTGCATGGCGGCGGCGTCGGCCTTGGTGAAGAGCAGTCCGACGGTGGTGACGTGGCTCTGGGTGGCGTCCGTGTAGGTGGCGCGCAGCAGACGTGCACAGCCGACCGGGGCGAGGACCTGGCGCAGCAGCGGGTCGAAGGCGTCCTTGCAGCCGCTGTCCGGCGCTACGGCGACGCGGGTCCAGGTGCGGTCCGCGCCGCCGGGTCCGGCACCGCGGCCCGCCACGGTGGGCGGGAACAACTGGTCGACGGGGACGCTGTGCCACAGGGCGCCGGCGGCGGTGAACGTGCCCGCGGTGTCCGCCTCGGCGGAGCCGCCGGTGAGCCAGCTCCCGGTGACGGCACCACCGATGAGCCCGAAGCCGAGCACGACGCAGGCGGCCACCGCGGCCGCCCGCGGCCGCAGGCGCACCCGTGCCCCGAGCGCGCGCCCGCGTCCCCGCTCGTCGTAGCCCTCGGGCTCGCCGAGCCCCACGACGGGTCGGTGGGCGTAGGGGTCGGCGGCGGACGCCGAAGCGCTCCACGAGCGCGACGGATCGGGGGAAACGGGAGCGAAGGCCGTACGCGACGGGGGCCGGGGCGGGGTGGCGGCATGGGCAGGGCGGACGGAACCCGGGTGGAACGGATCGTCCGGTACGGAGGTCCAGGCGCCGCGCTCGGGACGGGCGGGCGGTGGGCCGGAGGGTGTGCCCAGCCGATCACCCGCGCTGCCGGGACGCGGTCCGGTGCGCCCGGCTCCGGGCCGGCTCGCGGGTGCGGCGGGGGCGTCGGACCGGGACGGACTGGACGTGGTGGGTGAAGCCGGGGCGTCCGGGTGGGACGGCCGGGTCGCGGCGTCGGACCACGCGGACGGGGCCGCGCCGTCGGACTGGACGCCGGGGCGGGAGGACGGCGGTGCCGGGCGCGGCGCGCCCGTGCCCGGCGGCCGGTGAGCGGGCAGGGGCCGCAGCCGCGTGGTCGTCTCCGACGGGTTCTCGGCGGGGATCGGGCGCAGGCGCCGGGTCGTCTCCGAGGCGCCCTCGGCGGGGACGTCGCCGCGCCCGGTCACCGGCGGCCGACGTACCGCCGACGGCCGCGGACCCTCCGCAGTGGGCCGGCCGCCGGTTCCGGCACCGGGGCCCGCGGGCGTGCCACGGAGACGGTCACGGTCGGGGGCCGGACCGGCTGCGCCCGGCGATGACCCGCGTTCCCCGCCACGCCGTGCCGAGGGCCGTTCGCCGGTCGGCCGCCCGGGGCTGCCGGCACCCGGAGCCTGCGGGCCGCCGGGGAAGGACCCCGGGGCCGCGCCGGAACCGGCCGCCGAAAGCCCACGCTCCGAGCCGAACGCCTCCCCCTGCCCCGGCCCGCCGGACGCCGCGGCACCGGTCACCGGCGGCACACCTCGGAGGGAACCCGGCGACTCACCGGAACCGGCCGCCGAAAGCCCACGCTCCGAGCCGAACGCCTCCCCCTGCCCCGGCCGAGCGGGCGCCGTGGCGCCCGGCGACGGCGGCCCGTCCGCAGGACGGCCCGGGGTGCCGCCGGAGCCGGTCCGCGTGTCCTTGCCGCCGGGGCCGGAGGCCTGGACCGGGGCCGGTTCCCCAGCTCGCCGCCCGGGCGTTCCCGGGCCGGTCGGGGGTGGGTTGTCGGGGAAGCGGGCCGACGCCGGGGGCGGGGGCGGGCTCGCCGGGTCGGTGGTGCGGGGGGCCGGGAAGTCGGGGAAGGACGGGCGCGGGCCCGCGGGCGCCGGCGTCCGGCGCGCACCGCCCGGGCCATCGGCCTGCCTGCGCGCACCCGGTTCCCCGGGCTCCTGCGTCCGGCCGTCGGAACGGCCGTCGGCGGGCACCGTGGCCGGAGGCGTGGGCGGCCGTGGCGGGACGGGGGCGCGGCGCGCTTCCGTGCTCATGCACCCCCCGTTTCCTCGTGCCCGGGCCGTTTCCTCGTACGCGGGCCGTCCTCACTCACCCCCGGCCCGGCACGAAGTCGTCCGTCACCGGGCACGCATACCCGTACGGGCGAAGCGCCATCCCCGCTCATTCGCGGGACCGGGTGCTTTCCGCCGTACGTGCGGTCACTTTACGGGTTGCCGCCGCCGATCCGGGAACCGGTCCACGAGCCCGGGGCATCTGCCCGGAACGTCCCCCTACCCTGCGGTAATCCCCTCTGGCAGGCTGCGTTCATGACTGCGCGCGCCGCCGACCGTGCCCGCTACGACAGGGCCACCGCCCATCTGGACGCCCCCCTCGCGATCGTGGACCTGGAGGCCTTCGACGCCAACGCCGACGACCTCGTGCGCCGGGCCGGCGGCAAGCCGGTCCGGGTCGCCAGCAAGTCCGTACGCTGCCGGGCCCTGCTCGAACGCGTCCTGGCCAGGGACGGCTTCCAGGGCGTGATGTCGTTCACGCTCCCCGAGTCCCTGTGGCTGGCCCGCTCCGGATTCGACGACGTCCTGCTCGCCTACCCCTCGGCCGACCGCGCCGCCTTCGCCGAACTCGCCGGCGATCCCAAGCCGGCCGCCGCCGTGACCGTGATGGTCGACGACCCGGCGCAGCTCGACCTCATCGACGCCGCACGCGGCGGCGGCCGCGAAGTGGTGCGGGTGTGCCTGGAGTTGGACACCTCGCTGAGGCTGCTCGGGGGCCGCGTGCGGGTCGGCGCGCGCCGCTCCCCGCTGCACTCTCCCGCCGAGGTCGCCGAGATGGCCCGAACGGTGGCGCGGCGGCCGGGGTTCCGGCTGGTGGGGCTGATGGCGTACGAGGGTCATGTGGCCGGTGTCGGCGACGCGGTGGCCGGGCGGCCCCTGCGGTCGCGTGCCGTGCGCCTGATGCAGGCGGCGGCCCGCCGGGAACTGGCCGGGCGGCGGGCCGCGGTGGTGCGAGCGGTCCGGGCCGTCGCACCGGATCTGGAGTTCGTCAACGGCGGTGGCACGGGCAGCGTCCAGCACACCGCCGCCGAGGACGCGGTCACGGAGATCGCCGCCGGCTCCGGGCTGTACGTGCCGCGCCTGTTCGACAACTACACGTCCTTCCGCGGCCGTCCGGCGGCCCTCTTCGCCCAGCCCGTCGTACGGCGGCCGGGGGTCGGGATCGTGACGGTGCTGGGTGGCGGCTATCCGGCCTCCGGTGCGGCCGGTCCGGACCGGCTGCCGGTGCCGTACCTGCCCGAGGGGCTGCGCTACGACCCCCAGGAGGGCCCGGGCGAGGTGCAGACCCCGCTGCTGGGCACGCCGGCCGACGACCTGCTGATCGGCGACAAGGTGTGGTTCCGGCACGCCAAGGCCGGTGAGCTGTGCGAGCGGTTCGAGGTGCTGCACCTGGTGGAGGGAGACCGGGTCACGGCGACCGTACCGACGTACCGGGGCGAGGGCCGGACGTTCCTCTGAGCCTTCGGCTCCGCGGTACCCCGTGTCCCCGGTCCCGCGGGCTCCCGGTCCTCCGGTCCGGGGGACCCGGCGCGGTGCGCGGGGCCTGGCACGACCGTCACGGCTCAGCCCGGCGGCGCGATGCTGCTGCCGACGCCCCCGCCCGTGCCGGCGTCCCCGAGGGACCGGAAGCCGTCGGTGATCAGGTCCATGTCGGCCAGGGGCGGGCCGTCCGGGCCCCCGTCGAAGACGAGGCGTACGACGACCGGCGCCCCGGTGCCGGCGCCGGACGGGAAGGCCGGCGACTCGACGTATCCGCCGGGCCCCTCGGCCGTCCCGACGCGCCAGCGCACGAAGTACCCGCCACGGCCATCTGCCCGGACGCGACGGTCCGGCGGGAGGTGATCCCGCCGAACGGGCGCTGCCCGGCCGCGTCGGCCGTGTCGCTCTCCGCCAGTGACTCGGGGGACGTCCCGCCGGATCCGGTCACCGGGAGCACGCCGCCGGCACTGGTCTCACAGCGGCGTGACGTACGCCCCGGCGATCCCGCCGTCCACCAGGAAGTCGGTCGCGTTGACGAAGGAGGAGTCGTCGCTGGCGAGGAAGGCGACCGCGGCGGCGATCTCCTCGGCCTCGGCGAACCGGCCGACCGGCACGTGGACGAGCCGGCGCGCGGCCCGCTCCGGATCCTTGGCGAACAGTTCCCGCAGGAGGGGGGTGTTGACCGGTCCCGGACACAGCGCGTTGACGCGGATGCCCTCGCGGGCGAACTGCACGCCGAGTTCACGCGACATGGCCAGCACACCGCCCTTGGAGGCGGTGTAGGAGATCTGCGAGGTGGCCGCGCCCATCCGGGCCACGAAGGACGCCGTGTTGATGATGGAGCCCTTGCCCTGGCGCCGCATGTAGGGGAGGGCGGCCTTGCAGCACAGGTAGACGGAGGTCAGGTTGACCTCCTGGACGCGCTTCCACGCCTCCAGGTCGGTCTCCAGGATCGAGTCGTCGTCGGGCGGGGAGATGCCGGCGTTGTTGAAGGCGATGTCGACGCTGCCGTACGTGTCGTAGGCCGTCTTGAACAGCGCCTCGACCTCGTCCGGATCGGTGACGTCGACCTGCACGAACAGCCCGCCGACCTCCTCGGCGGCCGCCTTGCCGCGGGTCTCGTCGATGTCGCCGCACACGACGTGGGCGCCCTCGGAGGCGAGGCGGCGCGCGGTGGCCAGGCCGATGCCGCTGCCGGCTCCGGTGATGACGGCGGTGCGGCCGGCCAGCCGGCGGCAGATCATTTCGTCGGTCACTGTGCGGGGCCCTCCGTGCTGATGAAGACGTTCTTGGTCTCGGTGAAGGCGGCCAGCGCGTCCGGGCCCAGCTCGCGGCCGACACCGGACTGCTTGAAGCCGCCGAACGGGGTCCAGTAACGGACGCTGGAGTGGGAGTTGACGGACAGGTTGCCCGCCCGGACGGCCTGCGCGACGCGCAGGGCGCGGCCGACGTCCCGGGTCCAGACCGAGCCGGACAGGCCGTAGGGCGTGTCGTTGGCCAGGCGGACCGCGTCGGCCTCGTCGTCGAAGGGAAGGACGACGGCGACGGGGCCGAAGACCTCCTCGACAGCCACGGGCGCCCGCGGGTCGACGCCGGTGAGGACGGTGGGCGGGTACCAGTAGCCGGAGCCCTCGGGTGCCGTGCCGCGGATGCCGGGGGCGTCCGCGTCGACGTACGAGTTGACGCGTTCGAGCTGGGCTGCGGAGATCAGCGGGCCCATCTGGGTCTTCTCGTCGGCCGGATCGCCGACGATCACGGACTCGACCGCGGGGGCGAGGAGGCCGAGGAAGCGGTCGTGGACGGTGCGCTCGACGAGGATTCGGGTGCGGGCGCAGCAGTCCTGGCCGCAGTTGTCCAGGAAGGACATCGGGGCGGCGGCCGCGGCGGCTTCGAGGTCGGCGTCGGCGAAGACGATGTTCGGGCTCTTGCCGCCGAGTTCCAGGGTGACGCGTTTGAGCAGGGCGGCCCCCTTCGCCCACACCTGTCTGCCCACGGCCGTCGAGCCGGTGAAGACGATCTTCGCCACGCCCGGGTGCTCGACCAGGGCGTTGCCCGCGACGGGGCCGCGGCCGGGGAGCACCTGGAAGAGGTGCTCGGGAAGCCCCGCCTGCAGGGCGAGTTCGGCGAGGCGGAGGGCCGTCAGCGGGGTGGTCTCGGCCGGTTTGAGGATCACGGCGTTGCCCGCGGCGAGCGCCGGGGCCGTGCCCCAGGCCGCGATGGGCATCGGGAAGTTCCAGGGCGCGATCACGCCGACGACGCCGAGGGGTTCGAGGAAGGTGACGTCCAGGCCGCCGGCGACGGGGATCTGCCGGCCCGTCAGGCGTTCCACTCCCCCGGCCGCGTAGTCGAGCAGGTCGCGGACGTTTCCGGCTTCCCAGCGGGCGTTGCCGAGTGTGTGGCCGGCCTCGCGGACCTCCAGCAGGGCGAGTTCCTCCCGGTGCGCGTCGACGTGGACGGCGAACCGGCGCAGCAGGCGGGCGCGTTCGCCGGGCGGGAGCGCGGCCCACCTCGTCTGGGCCGCGCCGGCCCGGACGACCGCCCGGTCCACGTCGGCGGCGGTGGCGGCGGGGACGGTGGCGACGACCTCCTCGGTGGCCGGATTGCGTACCCGCAGCTCGTGTGCGGGTTCGTCGGCGTGCTCGTGCCGGTGCTCGTTCTCGTGGGGCAGGTTACGCAAGTAAGGGACCTCTCACAGGCGTTCGAAGGAGCGGCGCAGTTCCCAGTCGGTGACCGCGGCGTCGAAGGCCTCGACCTCGACGCGCGCCATGTTGCGGTAGTGCTCGACGACCTCGTCGCCGAAGGCGGCCCGGGCGATGGCGCTGTTCTCCCACAGCTCGGCGGCCTCACGCAGGGTGGTGGGGACGTGCTCGTAGTCGGCGGTGTAGGCGTTGCCCGGGCAGGGATCGGGCAGCTCCAGGCGCTGCTCGACGCCGTGCAGGCCCGCCGCCACCAGCCCGGCCACGGCGAGGTACGGGTTGACGTCGCCGCCGGGCAGCCGGTTCTCGAAGCGGAGCGAACGGCCGTGCCCGACGACGCGGAGGGCGCAGGTGCGGTTGTCGAATCCCCAGGCTACGGCGGTCGGGGCGAAGGAGCCGGGCTGGAACCGCTTGTAGGAGTTGATGTGGGGGGCGTACAGGAGGGAGAAGTCCCGCAGCGCGGCCAGCTGCCCGGCGAGGAAGTGACGCATGAGGCCGGACATGCCGTCGGGGCCCTCACCGGCCATCACGCCGGCGCCGTCGGGGCCCGCGAGGGAGAGGTGGATGTGGCAGGAGTTGCCCTCGCGCTCGTTGTACTTGGCCATGAAGGTCAGGGACATGCCCTCCTGGGCGGCGATCTCCTTGGCGCCCGTCTTGTAGACGGCGTGCTGGTCGCAGGTGACGAGGGCCTCGTCGTAGCGGAAGGCGATCTCGTGCTGGCCGGGGTTGCACTCCCCCTTGGCGGACTCGACGGTGAGTCCGGCGCCGGCCATCTCGTTGCGGATGCGCCGCAGCAGGGGTTCTATCCGGCCGGTGCCCAGGACGGAGTAGTCGATGTTGTACTGGTTCGCCGGGGTCAGACCCCGGTAGTGGGCGTCCCAGGCCTGCTCGTAGGTGTCCTTGAAGACGATGAACTCCAGCTCGGTGCCGACCTGTGCGGTGTGGCCGAGCGCGGCGAGCCGTTCCAGCTGGCGGCGCAGGATCTGGCGGGGCGCGGCGGCCACCGGGGAGCCGTCGTGCCAGGCGAGGTCGGCGACGACCAGGGCCGTGCCGGGGTTCCAGGGGACCAGGCGCAGCGTGGACAGGTCCGGGTGCATCGCGAAGTCGCCGTAGCCGCGGTCCCAGGAGGACATGGCGTACCCGTCGGCGGGGTTCATCTCGGTGTCGACGGCGAGCAGGTAGTTGCAGCCCTCGGTGCCGTGGGCGAGCACCTCGTCCAGGAAGAACCGCGCGGCGAAACGCTTGCCCTGCAGTCGTCCCTGCATGTCGGGGAAGGCCAGGACGACCGTGTCGATCTCGCCGCTCGCGACGAGGGTGTGCAGCTCCTCGACGCCGAGCGGGGGTGTGCGGTCTGCCACGGGTGAGCCTCCTTCGGCTTCGTCGGCCGGCCGGGAGCCATAAGGTATGGCCGGGAACCATTTCCGGGGAAGGGGGCGCGGCCACATGGCGCGGCACACGGAGCCGGGCGGGCGCGGGGACGCTCTCACGCCGGTGCTGCGGCCGGTGCGGGCGGGCAACGGATTCGAGGAGGCGCTGGAGCAGATCCTGCAGGTCGTGCGGCTGGAGCTGGTTCCGCCGGGTGGGCGGCTGCCCGCCGAGCGGGTGCTGGCGGAGCGGCTCGGCGTCAGCCGGGTGACCCTGCGCGAGGTGCTGAAGGTGCTGCGGGACGAGGGGCTGGTCGAGGCACGGCGCGGACGCTACGGCGGAACGTTTGTGCTGCCCCGCGCGGACACCGGCGGCGGGGACGCGCAGCGGCGCCGGACCGCCGAGGTCGACATCGAGGACGTGCTGCGTTTCCGCGAGGTGCTGGAGGTCGGCGCGGCGGGCCTGTGCGCGGCGGACGGCCCGGTCGGCGAGCGGGCGACGCGGCTGCGGGAGGCGCTGCGGCGCACGCGGGAGGCCCCGCTCCCGGACTACCGTCGGGTGGACACGATGCTGCACCTCACGCTCGCCGAGCTCGCCGGCTCGCCCACGCTGGCGGCGCAGTACGCGGCCGTCCGGGCCAGGGTGAACGAGCTGCTGGACCGCATCCCGCTGCTGGCGCGCAACCTGGAGCACTCGCAGCGCCAGCACGCCGCGCTCGTCGAGGCGGTGCTCGACGGGGACGCGGACGGGGCGCGGAAGGCGATGCGGGAGCACTGTGCGGGAACGGCGGCGCTGCTGCGGGGCTTTCTGACGTGAGACGGAGTCGGGAGGAGACCATGGCAGACCGGGAGGAACGGGTGACCGTGCGGCCGCTGATCGGCATCAGCACCTATCTGGAGACCGGGGCGCGCTGGGGCGCGTGGGAGCTGGAGTCGGCGCTGCTGCCGGCCGGCTATCCGCGGCTGGTGCAGCGGGCGGGCGGACTGGCCGTGATGCTGCCGCCGGACGCGCCCGAGCGGGCCGCGGCGACCGTCGCCCGCCTCGACGGCCTGGTGATCGCGGGCGGCCCCGACGTCGAGCCGGCCCGGTACGGCGCGGAACCCGACCCCCGCACCGGGCCGCCCGCCCGGGCCCGGGACGCCTGGGAGCTCGCCCTGATCGGAGCGGCGCTGGCCGCGCGGGTGCCGCTGCTCGGCATCTGCCGGGGTATGCAGCTGCTGAACGTCGCCCTCGGCGGCACGCTCGTGCAGCACCTGGACGGGCACGCCGAGGTGGTTGGCGTCTTCGGCGGGCACCCGGTCGAGCCGGTCCCCGGCACCCGTTACGCCGGTCTGGTACCCGAGCGGACGACGGTCGCGACCTTCCACCACCAGGCGGTCGACCGTCTCGGCGAGGGCCTGGTGGTGTCGGCGCTCGCGGAGGACGGCACGGCGGAGGCCGTCGAACTGCCGTCCGCCGACTGGGTCGTGGGCGTGCAGTGGCACCCCGAGATGGGCGAGGACGTACGGGTGATGCGGGGCCTGGTGCGGGCCGCCGCGGACGCCGCGGCGAGCACGGCGGTCCGCTGCGGCCCCTGACGGCGATCCCGCCCGCCCCATCGGCACGGGGTGGGGCGCGCTCCGTACCGCCGACGCGCGGAGGTCATGCGTCCGCCGCACGGGGCTGTTCCGTTCCGACGGCCGACGGAGCTGTCGGCATACGGGCTTCCTCCGGTCCGCCGCTCTGGGAGCCGCCCGCCGCCGCACGGACCCCGTCCCACCGCACAGGCCCCGTCCCGCCGCACGGACCCCGTCCGCTCCGCTCACGCGCTCGCCGCCGGCCCCGCGGGCGGGCGGCAGCGGGTCAGGGAGAGCAGTTCCCGGGCCGGACCGGCCGGGTGGTGGCCCGTGGGCCAGACCGCCCGCAGGTCCCGCTTCAGGGTGACGCCGTGCACGGGAATCCGTACCAGCCGCCGCAGGGACAGCTCCTCGCCCACCGCCAGTTCGCTCAGCACCGCCGGCCCGGCGCCGCTGACGGCGGAGGCCTTCACCGCCGTGGTCGAGGACAGCTCGATCAGCGGGCGGGCCAGACCGCCCAGCGCGGTGTCCAGGACCTGCCGCGTCCCGGAGCCCTCCTCCCGCAGGATGAGCGGAGTCTCCGCCAGTTCTCCGGCCGCCAGCGGGCGCCGGCGGCGGGCCCACGGGTGGCCCGGGGCCGTCACCACGACGAGGCGGTCGCGGGCGACCACCGCGGAGTCCAGCCCGGAGGGCACGGTCAGCCCCTCCACGAAGCCGAGGTCCGCCTCGTCCGCGAGCAGCCGCTGAGCCACCACCGCGGAGTTGCCGGCGAGCAGCGACACCGCCGTGTCCGGCCGCCGTTCCCTGAGTGCGATCAGCCATCCCGGCAGCAGGTACTCCGCGATCGTCATGCTGGCCGCGATCCGCAGCCGCGAGTCCCGCCGGTCCCGCAGGGCCTGCGCCCCCGCGTCGAACGCCTCCGCGGCCTCCACGACCCGTCGCGCCCAGTCGGTCACCAGCGCCCCGGCCTCCGTCAGCCGCGAACCGCGCGGCGAGCGGTCCACCAGGGCCACGCCGAGCTGCCGTTCCATGGACCGGATCCGGCTGCTGGCGGCCGGCTGCGTGACGCCGAGTTCGCGCGCCGCCCCGCCGAGGCTGCCCAGCCGCGCCACGGCCAGCAGCAGTTCCAGTGCCCCGAGGTCCGGGACCCGGTGCGCCAGCGGGGCATGCGAGCCCCGCCGTCCCCGTCCGCTCCCCTCTGCCTTCGCCATCAGCCCACCTTATGCCGGGCATGGACGAATCCTCTGGTGACGGCGGTTGGCCCCGGGGGCGGCGACGAAGCGCACCCTCGGGGCCCGCTCACGGGTGGGCCGCTCTCAGCGCCTCCCGCAGTACCCGCGGCGCTTGTGCCAGCGACGGTCCGTACCAGGTCAGGTGTCGTCCGCTGACCAGGGCGGACGGCACACCGGGAAAGGCCTCCGGGCCGTCGTCCGCGGTGAAGCGGTACGGCTCGTCCGGCAGGACGACGACGTCCGGGTCCGCCGCCCGCAGCTCCGCCAACGGCACGCGGGGGTAGCGCTCGGCATGGCCGGCGTACAGGTTGCGGACGCCGAGGCGGGCGAGCACGTCCCCCGCGAAGGTGTCCCGGCCCAGCACCATCCACGGCCGGCGCCAGACCGGCACCACGGCGGTGGCAAGGGGCTCCGGCGCCGGCAGCGACGACCAGGCGGCCTCCGCCTGGTCCAGCCACCGCGGCGTGCTCCGCGCCCCGCACGCCCGCAGCACCCGCGCGAGCTCCCGGAAGGCCTGCGGCACCGTGCGCACCTCGGTCACCAGCACCTCCGCGCCGGCCGCGCGCAGGGCGTCCAGGTCGGCGGCGCGGTTCTCCTCCTCGTTGGCGATCACCAGGTCGGGGGCGAGCGCCGCGATGGTGCCGGTCCTCGGGTTCTTGGTGCCGCCGACGCGGACCACGTCGAGGTCCGCGGGGTGACCGCACCAGTCGGTCGCGCCGGCCAGGACGCCGGGCAGCGTCACCGCGACCGCCTCGGTGAGCGAGGGCACCAGGGAAACCACCCGCATCAGCGCGACCGGTCCTGCACCGCCTCGATGTGCTCCGCCACCGCGACCACGATCACGCGGGTCTCCGGCACGGTCGCCCGCCAGCGGTGGCGCACCCCACCCGTCAGGTACATCGTGTCGCCGCGCCCGAGCCGGTAGGCGCGTCCCTCGGCCTCGATCTCCACGGCCCCGTCGGCGACGTACATCAACTCGTCGTTGCGGTGCTGGAACTCGCGGCCCGCGTCGTGGTCGCCGGTGAACTCGGTGGCGTGCAGCTGGTGGTGCCCGCGAACCAGGGAGCGCGCCCGGGGCTCGGGCGAGAGGGCCGGTTCGACGGCCTCGTCGCGCACGACGTCGACGCTGCACGCCGGGTCGGCGGCCGCCAGCAGTTCCACGGCGGTGGTCCGCAGGGCGTCGGCCACCTTCTCCAGGGAGATGGTGCTGGGACGCGCCCGGTCGTTCTCGATCTGGCTGAGGAAAGGCACCGACAGGCCGCTGCGCTCGGCCACGACGGCGAGGGTGAGCTCCAGCGCCCGGCGCCGCCGCCGCACGGCCGCGCCCACGCGCAGGGGCTGCTCCTTGTGGTCGCCCATCGCTCCGGCTCCCTCCTTCGCTCGTCGGCCGGCTTCCGGCGCGCCCCACTGCGGGCCCGCGCCGTTCGGTCGCGCTTCTCTGCACCCTACGCAGGTTCGGCGGGCCGGTTCATGCGGCCGTGCCAACCCCGTCCCCCCGCACGGGGCGCGACGTGTCGGTTCGCGCCAGTGGATCCGCCCCCGCGCCGGACCGGGCACGTCGTCCGTCTCGTGGGCGAAGCGGCAGATCAGGTCGGCCGGACGGCCGAACGCGAGCCCGGGTCGGTGACGCACCGTGATTGGCCGGAACCGTGCCGCGCCGAAAGCGGGCCCCCCGGGCAGGCCCGGGGGGCGGGAAGGGACTCCTGGGAACAGGGCCGAAGACCGGGAGGAAGGCCCCTGCGAAGGCCCGAGGGGCGGACCCGTCCACGCGGTCGGGCGGCGTGGACGGGTCCGCCCCTCGGGCGGTGTGCGCGGCGGGGGCTACTGCGGGGTCATCCGGCCGATCATGTCCGGATGCCGCTTCAGCCAGGCGTCGACCGCCTCTTGCTCATGGCCCTGGCCACGCTTGTTGATCTCGCCCTCCAGACTGCCGAGCTCGTCCTCGCTCATCCGGAAGTTCTTGATCCACTTCGTCAGCTGCGGGTACCGCCCGGGGAACGACCGGCTGGAGACGGTGCGGATCGTGTTGCCCTCGCCGAAGAGCTTCCTGCCGTCCTTCAGCTTGGTGAGGTGGTACTCGCTGTACGCCCAGTGCGGTGACCACAGGACGACCGCGACCGGCTTCTTCTGCGCGTAGGCCCGCTTCAGCTCGGCCAGCATCGCCGGCGTGGAGCCGTCGACGACCTCGTACTCCTTGTCCAGTCCGTAGCCGGGCAGGACCTTGTTCTTCAGCAGGTTCATCTCGCCGGTACCCGGCTCGATGCCGATGATCCTGCCGCCGAAGAGCGCGGACTTGCCCTTGAGGTCCTCCAGGGACCTCACGTCCTTGACGTAGGAGGGCACGGCGATCTCCAGCGAGGTCGGCCGGTACCAGGTACCCAGGTCCGTGATGCGGTCCTTGCTCCGGTCCCAGTAGTTCTTCTGCGCGTACGGCAGCCAGGCGTCGAAGTTGACGTCGATGTCGCCGGAGGCCAGGCCGGTGTAGACCGGGCCCACGTCCATCTGCTTCAGGTTCAGCCGGTAGCCGCGCCGCTCGAGGACGCGCTTCCACAGGTGGGTGACGGCGATGTCCTCGTCCCAGGGGAACCAGGCGACGTTCAGCGGGCGCCCGGCCTCCGCCGGTCGCGCGCCGGAGCCGCCCGGCGCCGGGGCCAGCTTGTCGACGATCCCGGGGTTGTCCTTCAGCCAGGCGCGCACGGCGTCCTGCTGACGGCCCTTGCCGGCCTCGTTGATCCTGGCCTCCAGGCCGGTGAGCTGCTGCTCGGTCATCCGGAACTTCTTCAGCCAGTCGGCGACGACCGGGTTGTCGCCGGCGAAGCCCTTGCGGGCCAGCGTGTGCACTCCGTCGCCCTTGCCCCAGGCGCCCTTGGGGTCCTTCAGCTTCTTCAGGTCGTAGTCGTGGTACGCCCAGTGCGGCGACCAGAGCGTCACGACGATCGGTTCCTTGCGGCTGTAGGCACGCTTCAGCTCGGCCAGCATCGCCGGCGTGGAGCTGTCGGCGACCTTGTACTCCTTGTCGAGGCCGTACGCCTTGAGGACCTTGCTCTTGAGCAGGGCCGTCTCACCGGCGCTGGACTCGATGCCGGTGATCCTGCCGCCGAAGGCGGCGCTCCTGCCCTTGAGGTCGGCGAGCGAGTCGACGTCCTTCATGTACGACGGGACGCTCAGCTCCAGTGAGGTCGGGCCGTACCAGGAGCCGAGGTCGTCGAGCCGGTCGCCGTACTTCTTCCAGTACTGGGCGTGCGTGGTCGGCAACCACGAGTCGGTCCCGAAGTCGACATTGCCCTGCGCGAGGGAGGTGTAGAGCGGTCCGGCGTCGAACTGCCGGGCGTCGACCTCGAAACCGCGCTGTTCGAGGATCTCCTTCCACAGGAAGGTGGAGGCCACCCCCTCGTCCCAGGGGACGTACCCCATGGTGATCTTCTTGCCGGCACCGACGTCCTTGCCGTCGGCCCCGGAGGCGGAGCCGCCGCCGTTCCCGCCGAAGATGCCCATGCCGCCCGCGACCAGCGCGAGGATGACGACACCGACGACGGCGACCTGCGGTCGGGGCCGGTAGGACCGGATCCGGAAGCCCTGCGCGGCGCGCGCCCGGGCGGCGACGCGGCGGCCGAGCGGGGAGACCTGCGCGCCGAGGGCGCTGGTCATGCGGTCCAGGTAGATCGCGAGGATCACGATGGCGACGCCGGCCTCGGACCCGAGGCCGACGTTGAGCTGGCCGATGGCCTCGTTGACGTCGCCGCCGAGACCGCCGGTGCCGACCATGCCGGCGATCGCGGCCATGGACAGGCCGAGCATGATGACCTGGTTGACGCCCGCCATGACGGTGGGCAGGGCCAGCGGCAGCTGCACGCGCAGCAGCGTGTTGCGGGGAGTGGTGCCGAACGCCTCGGCGGCCTCGACCAGTTCCGCGTCGACCTGGCGGATGCCCAGCTCCGTCATGCGCACGCCCGGGGCGAGCGCGAAGATCAGCGTGGCGACGATGCCGGCGGAGGCGCCCGTGCCGAAGAACAGGATGGCCGGGATGAGGTAGATCATCGCGGGCAGCGTCTGCATGAAGTCCAGGACCGGCCGCACGAGCCCGCTGACCCGGTCCGAGCGCGCCGCCCAGATGCCGACCGGCACGGAGACCACCAGCGCGATGATCGTGGCGACCAGGACCAGCGCCAGGGTCACCATCGCGTCGTCCCAGAGTCCGAGGGAGTCGACGAAGGCGAATCCCACGAAGGTGAGGACACCGGCGAGGGTGCCACGCAACCAGAAGGCGAGCACGGCGAAGACACCCGCGAGCAGCAGCGGCTCGGGGGCCTGCAGGACGGCGGCGATGCCGTCGTAGGTGCCGGTGAAGACGGCCTTGAGGAAGTCGAAGAGCCAGGCCATGTGGGCCAGCAGCCAGTCGACCGCGGTGTTGACCCAGTCGCCGAGCGGGATCCTAGGCACGGGCCACCGCCTTCTCGCCGTCCTGGCGACGCGGCGCGTCGCAGGCGTCGGGGGCGGCCTGCTCGTCGCCGAGGAAGCCGATCAGCCGCTGCCGGGGGACGACCCCGACGAGGCGGCGGTGCTCGTCGAGCACGGCGACGGGATGCGGCACGCGGGCGCTGATGGCGCACAGCTCGGTGAACGGCGTGTCGGTCCGCGCGGTCCGGCACGCGCAGTCGGCCTCGTCCCCGCGCACGTCGCGGTCCATGACGGCCTCGGCGGTGAGCACGCGGGAGCGGTCGACGTCCTGGACGAAGGAGGCGACGTAGTCGTCGGCGGGCTGGAGCAGGATCTCCTCCGCGCTGCCGCACTGCACGATCCGGCCGTCGCGCATGACGGCGATGCGGTCGCCCAGGCGCATGGCCTCGTTGAGGTCGTGGGTGATGAAGACGATCGTCTTCTTCAGGGTCTTCTGCAGCTGCAGGAGCTGGTCCTGCATGTCGCGCCGGATCAGCGGGTCCAGGGCGCTGAAGGACTCGTCCATCAGCAACAGTTCGGCGTCGGTGGCCAGCGCGCGGGCGAGGCCGACGCGCTGCTGCATGCCGCCGGAGAGCTCGTCGGGCCAGGACTCCTCCCAGCCGGCCAGGCCGCACAGGGCGAGCGCCTCGTCGGCGCGGCGTGCGCGCTCGGCGCGGGGCACGCCCTGCACTTCCAGGCCGTATGCGGCGTTCTCGCGGACGCTGCGGTGCGGGAAGAGCGCGAAGTGCTGGAAGACCATGCTGATCTTCTTCGAGCGGACCTCGCGCAGGGCACGGCCGGGGAGCGCGGTCAGGTCCTGCCCGTCGAAACGGACGCTGCCCGCGGTCGGCTCGAGGAGCCCGTTGAGCATGCGCAGCAGCGTGGACTTGCCGGATCCGGACAGGCCCATGACGACGAAGATCTGGCCGGGCTCGACCGCGAAGGAGGCGTCGATCACGGCGGCGGTGGTGCCGTCGGCACGCAGTTCCTCGCGGTCGGCGCCCCGGCGGAGCCTTTGCACTGCCTCGTCGGGTCGTCTGCCGAACACCTTGAAGAGGTGCTCGGCCTCAAGCCTGGATGACACGCGTACCTTCTCATCTCGGCGGCAGGGACGGGACGCAAAGACAAAGCAAAAGTTGAATATCTCAACTACCTTCGGTCCGAAGCGCCACCTGCCCCGAAGTGCACGACCCAAACTGGAATGCGACCCGGCTCACATTCGCGCGCACCTCGGGCCGGCCCCCGCACAGCCCTGCGCCCTGCCGCCCCGGCGGCCCGGCCGCCGCCGTCACCGGCGCGGCACTGTCGGTGCCGTGCGGCATGATGCGGTGCGTGACCGGACGACTGATGCTCCTCGACACCGCGACCCTGTACTTCCGTGCCTACTTCGGCGTCCCGGAGTCGGTCAAGGCTCCCGACGGCACTCCGGTGAACGCCGTGCGCGGGTTGCTCGACTTCGTCGACCGCCTGGTCAGGGACCACCGGCCCGACCGGCTGGTGGCGTGCATGGACGCCGACTGGCGGCCGCACTGGCGGGTGGAGCTGATCCCGTCCTACAAGGCGCACCGCGTCGCCGCGGCGCACGCGGGCGCCCCCGACGAGGAGGAGGTGCCGGACACCCTGTCCCCGCAGATCCCGGTGATCGAGGCCGTCCTCGATGCCGTCGGCATCGCCCGGGTGGGTGTCGCGGACTACGAGGCGGACGACGTGATCGGCACCTTCACCGCGCGGGCCCGGGGCCCGGTCGACATCGTCACCGGTGACCGGGACCTGTACCAGCTGGTGGACGACGCCCGCGCAGTGCGGGTGCTGTACCCGGTCAAGGGCGTCGGCACCCTGCGGGCCACCGACGAGGCGGTCCTGCGGGAGAAGTACGGGGTCGGCGGCAGCGGGTACGCGGACCTGGCCCTGCTGCGCGGCGACCCGAGCGACGGGCTGCCCGGCGTGCCCGGCATCGGCGAGAAGACGGCGGCCAGGCTGCTCGCCGAGTTCGGCGACCTGGCCGGGATCATGGCGGCCGTGGACGACCCGAAGGCGGCTCTCACGCCGTCGCAGCGCAGACGCCTGCACGAGGCGCGGCCGTACCTGGCAGTGGCACCGAAGGTCGTGCGCGTGGCGACCGACGTCCCGCTGCCGGACGTCGACGCGGCGCTGCCGCGCACCCCGCGCGATCCGGCCGCGCTGGACGAGCTGGCGGCCCGCTGGGGACTGGGAGGCTCCCTGCAGCGCCTGCTGGCCACGCTCACGGCATGACGGCCCGGCCGGCGTCCTCCCACGCCGCCCGTACAGGCGAGGTATTCATCCCGAGAAGGTGCTAACTTAGGTAACCCTAAGCAACCCTAAGCAAGGGAGCAGGGAGGCCGTCATGGCAGAACGCCCGGCGCGCAAGCCGCGGAAGGCCCACACCGCGCAGGTCGTCCGCACCGAGCGGCTCACCCCGCACATGCAGCGCGTCGTGCTCGGGGGCGACGGCCTGGCCGGCCTCACCGCCGACACATGCACGGACCACTACGTGAAGCTGCTGTTCCCGGCCGAGGGCGTCACCTACCCGGAGCCCTTCGACATGCAGCGCGTCCGCGAGGAGTTCCCGCGCGAGCAGTGGCCGGTGACCCGGACGTACACCGTGCGCGCCTGGGACCCGGAACGCCGTGAGCTGACGCTGGACTTCGTGATCCACGGCGACGAGGGCCTCGCCGGCCCGTGGGCCCTGCGCGCCAGGCCGGGCGAGACCGTCCGGTTCGTGGGCCCCGGCGGCGCCTACGCCCCGGACATGAGCGCCGACTGGCACCTGCTCGCCGGTGACGAGAGCGCCCTGCCCGCCATCGCCCGCGCCCTGGAGACGCTGCCCGAGGGCGCCCGCGCCCACGCCTTCGTCGAGGTCGCCGGCCCCCAGGAGGAGCAGAAGATCGACTCCGGCGTGGACGTCGTCTGGCTGCACCGCGGGCAGCGCCCCGTCGGTGAGGCACTGGTCGAGGCCGTGCGGGCGCTCACGTTCCCCGAGGGCCGGGTGCACGCGTTCGTCCACGGCGAGGCCGGCTTCGTGAAGGAGCTGCGCCGCCTGCTGCGCGTCGGGCACGCCGTCCCGCGCGAGGACCTGTCCGTCTCCGGCTACTGGCGGCTGGGCCACACCGAGGACGGCTGGCAGGCCACCAAGCGCGAGTGGAACGCGCGCATCGAACAGGAGCAGGAGGGCGCGGCACCGGCCGCCTGAGCGCCGGCCGCGCGGACGGCGCCGGGCCCGTCCGCGCCCCGAGCCGCGGCACGGACGTGCCCGCCGCCGGACCGCGGCACCCCGGCGGGGGCGGTCCCGGCGGCCCCTCCGCCACCGAGCAGGCCGCTGCAGGCTCGCCCGGCATGTTCGTCGACGCGTCCAGGACGCCCACCGGGCGAGGCCCGGCCCAGGGGACTCCCGCAGTCCGGGTACACCCGGCACGCGGGCTCCCGGCCGGCGGGATGGGGGCCGCGTGGCCGCCAAGTCCACGGGCACGGCCGGGGCCGCTCCGGACCAACCAGGCACCTGGGCGGCACCGTGCCGCAGCAGGCTTCTGGTACGAGGGCACGCCCGGTCGGCGGGATGGGGGCCGTGTGGCCGCCAAGTCCACGGGCACGGCCGGGGCCGCTCCGGACCAACCAGGCACCTGGGCGGCACCGTGCCGCAGCAGGCTTCTGGTACGAGGGCACGCCCGGTCGGCGAGCTGGCCACCGCGCGAGGCCCGGCCCACGGGAATTCCCGCAGCCCTGGTACACCCCGGCACGAGGGCTCCCGGCCGGGTGCCGGGTGCCGACGTCCAGGGGCCGGGCCGGGCCGGGGCGGCTGCGGTCCAGGTACCAGGCGGTACCGCGCCCCCGGGCGCACTCCGCGGCTCTCCCCCGCCTCGCGGCAGCGCCTACGCTGGGCGCCGATGAGACGCAGAACCCCCGCTCCGCCTTCCCCCCTGCCCCAGCGCCACGGGGTGGACCCCGTGCGTGTGCGGCTGCCCGCCGAGGGGTCGTGGGCCACCGTGCGCGAGCACCTGGTGGAGCGGCTGACCGGGGCGGGACCCGGGGTCGTCGAGGAGATGTTCGGCGCCGGGCGGATCGTCGGGGCCGACGGGCGGGCGGTGGCGCCGGACGCGGCGTACCGGCCCGGGATGTTCGTGTGGTTCCACCGGGAGCTGCCCGCCGAGGTGCCGGTGCCGTTCCCGCTGCAGGTCGTCCACCGGGACGAGCACGTCGTCGTAGTGGACAAGCCGCACTTCCTCGCCACCACCCCCCGCGGCTCGCACGTCGCCGAGACCGCGCTGGCGCGGCTGCGGCGGGAGCTGGGTGTCCCGACGCTCACGGCCGCGCACCGCCTGGACCGGCTCACCGCCGGGCTGGTGCTGTTCACGGTGCGGCCCGGGGAACGCGGGGCGTACCAGACACTGTTCCGCGACCGGCGGGTGCACAAGGAGTACGAGGCCGTCGCACCCCACGAGCCCGGTCTGGCCCTGCCGCGGACGGTGCGCAGCCGGATCGTGAAGGAGCGCGGAGTGCTCGCCGCCCGCGAGGTCGCGGGCGAACCGAACGCGGTCACCCGCGTCGAACGGGCCGAGCACCGCGCGGACGGGCTCGCCCGGTACCGGCTGGTGCCCCGCACCGGGCAGACCCACCAGCTGCGCGTGCACATGAACGCGCTCGGTGTGCCGATCCTCGGCGACCCGCTGTATCCGGTGGTGACCGGCCCCGCGCCCGCCGCCGACTTCCGGCGGCCGCTGCAACTGCTGGCGCGGGTGCTGGAGTTCACCGACCCGATCACGGGGGCGGAGCACCGGTTCACCAGTCGGCGGACGCTCCTGGCCTGGTCCTCCTACCCGCGGTGGGCCGGTCAGTGACCACGCCACCAGCGCAGGAGGCGCCGCAGGACGCCCCCGGAGGCGGCGGAAGCCGTCCCCGTCGGACGCGCCGGCGTTCCGGGAACGGCCGCGGCGGCCTGCTCCCGCGCCGCTGCCGGTGACTCGGCGGCGGAACCCCCTGCCGGCCGCTCACCGACGGACGCCGGTGACGGCCGCTCCGGGACGGACGCCGGCGTGGAAGGGCCGATGCCCACCTGCCAGTCGGTGCGCTGCTGCGGGACCCGGGGACGGGCCGGATCCGCCGTCACCTCCCGCGGGCTCGTCGGTGTGAACCGCACCGGGAGCTCCACCAGGTGGCGTGAGGCGATCGACTGCGTCCAGCGCAGCTCCTCCTCGTCGCAGTCGAGTTGGATGTCGGGCAGCCGCATCAGCAGCGCGTCCACGCCGACGTCGGCGATCGCGCGGCCGATGTCCTGGCCGGGGCACTCGTGCGGACCGCCGCCGAACGCGAGGTGGGAGCGGTTGCCCTGCATGCCGGCCGACAGGTCGGGGCGGACCCGCGGGTCGACGTTGCCCGGCGCGATGCCGAACAGCAGCCCGTCGCCCCTGCGGATGCGCTGACCGCCCAGCTCCGTCTCCTGCTTGGCGAAGTAGCCCAAGACGGTACTGAACGGCGGCTCGTCCCACAGGGACTGCTCGACCGCCTCCGGCACCGTCATCTGCCCGCCGTTGAGCTGCGCGCGGAAGCCCGGCTCGGTGAGCACCCGCCGCAGCACGTTGGCCAGGAGGTTGGCGGTGGCCTCGTAGGCGGCGATGAGCACCACCCGCAGGTGCTGACCGATCTCCTCGTCGGTCAGGCCGGCCGGGTCCACCACGAGCCGGCTGGCGAAGTCCTCCTGGGGCCGGGTGCGCCGGCGGGCGGTGAGCCGTGTCAGGCAGCCCATGACGTACTCGTTGCTGGCGATCGCGGTCTCGGTGCCCTTGAGCATGTCGCGGGCCGCCTGCACGATGCGGTCGCCGTCGCCGTACTCCTCGGGCATGCCGAGGATCTCGCACATCACTGCCATCGGCAGGTGCTCGGCGAACTGGGCGACGAGGTCGGCGCGGCCCTCCTCGCAGAACCGGTTGACCAGGCGCTGGGTGTGGCGGCCGATGTGCCGGCGCATGTTGCGGTGGTCGATGGCCTCCATGGCAGCGGTGACCGCGCCGCGCAGCCGTTTGTGCTCGTCGCCCTCGGCGTGGGAGCAGACGGGCTGCCAGGCGATGTGCGGCATGAGCGGGTGGTCGGGCTTGACCATGCCGTCCCTGAGCGGTGACCAGATACGGCTGTCCCGGGTGTACCGGGAGGGCGTACGCACCATGTGCAGGTTCTCGGCGTGGCCGAGGACCAACCACATCGGCACGTCGTCGTGGAGCAGTACGGGCGCCACCGGGCCGTGCTGCTCCCGGAGCCTCTCGTACAGCGCCGCGAGGTCCTCCGCCTCGTACAGCCGTTGCAGTCCTCCCGGCCCGACGGCGTGCGCGGGGCAGCCGGGGGGAGGACCGGCCGGCGGGTCGTCCGGACCGGTCGGGAAGTGGGGTTCCAACGTCACAGTGATCGCTTTCGGGACGGGAGTGGATGCGTGGGGTGGGGCCGGGCGGCCCGGGGTCAGGTGAGCGATCCGGTCATGGCGAGGGAGTGCAGGAAGCGCATCAGCGTCATCAGCACGTCCCGGCTGGAGGCCCGGCGGCGGGCGTCGCACTCGACGATCGGGATCTCCTCGGGCAGGTCGAGTGCCGCGCGGAGTTCCCGGAGGGGGTGACGGGGCCCGTCGGGGAAGGAGTTGACGGCGACCACGAAGGGCACGCCGCGCTCCTCCAGGCGCCCCATGACGTCGAAGCTGACCTCCAGCCGGCGGGTGTCGACCAGCACGACCGCGCCGAGCGCCCCCTCGAACAGGCCGTTCCACAGGAACCAGAAGCGCTCCTGGCCGGGTGTGCCGAAGAGGTAGAGCACCAGCTGGTCGGTGATGCTGATGCGGCCGAAGTCCATCGCCACGGTGGTGGCGGTCTTCGAGTCGGAGCCGTAGTCGTCGTCGACCCCGATGCCGGCCTGCGTCATGGTCTCCTCGGTGGTCAGCGGCCTGATCTCGCTCACCGAACCGACCATGGTGGTCTTGCCGACCCCGAACCCGCCGACGATCACGATCTTGACCGCGGCCTGGGCCGTGTGCGGCAGGTGGTCCTCGCTCCGCGGACCGGGGAGGGTGTCAGAGCCTTTGGAGTCCATGCATCACCGCTTCGAGGAGGGAACGGTCGGGAACCGCCTGGCGGACGATCGGGGCGCGCGCCTGCACCAGTTCCGCCGTGAGCAACTCGGTGATCAGGACGGTCATCGCGCTGAACGGCAGGTTCAGGTAGGCCGACAGCTCGGCCACCGACAGGGGCGAGGCGCACAGCCGGAGCACCGCCGTCTGCTCCGGCGAGGCGGACGGGGGCGGGTCGGCGCGCGCCACGACCAGCGTCACCAGGTCGAGGGCGGCGCGGGCGCCGTCCCCGGTGCCTCCGGCCACCACGTACAGCCGTTCGGGGTTCTTCTCCTCGCCCTGCCCGGCGGGTTCCGGCGGGGGGTCCTGCCGGGAGGGCGAGCGCCTCTGGCGTTGCGGAGGAGTCATACGGTCTGCCCGTTCCGCCGCGGCGGACTGGTGAGATGGGCGCCGATGCGGACCACCAGGTCGCGCATCCGATTGCTCATCAGTCCGGGTTCGGCCACGATGTCGGACAGCACCGCGAGGTAGGCGTTGGCGCCGGCGGACATCAGGTAGAAGTAGCCGCCCTGGATCTCGATGACGACCATCTTCATCCGGCCGTCGCTGTCCGGGATCTCGTGGGCGACGGCGCTCGCCAGGCTCTGCAGTCCGGCACAGGCCGCGGCGACCCGGTCGGCGGCGTCCGGGTCGCCGCCGTAGCGGGCGATGCGCAGTCCGTCGGCCGACAGGACCACGATCATCTCGATGCCCGGTACGCCGTCGTGGAGCTCCTTGAGCATCCAGTCGAAGTTCGCTCGCTGCTGGATCACTTGAGGTCCCCCTCGTCGTCGGCGTGGTGACGGGCCGGCTCGTCGATCAGGTGGGTGAACGCCGCCGGGTCCTGCGTGAACGCGGTCGGGTCCGCGTCGGTGTTGCCGTCCTTGAGTCCGTTCCAGAAGGCCTCGACCCACAGGCCGGGCTCGGGCTCCTTCTCCCGCGGGGCGGGTTCGGGCTCCGGCGTGGACCAGAGGGGTCCGTTCTCCCGCTCCTCGCGCTCGGCGGCCGACTGCTCGGCGATGCGCCGGCTGAGCGGGATCTTCACCCGGCTCCGTCGCTGCGGCAGGCCGCCCGGTGTCCACTCGGTGACCTCGGGGACGTCGTCCTCCATGGACACGGAGGCGGGGATGCGGGGAGTGGTGGGCCGGCGCCGCTTGGGTGCGCGCTTGGGGCCCTCCAGGCCGCCGAGGTCGAGCTTGGGCACGGCGGTGACGCCGATGCCGTGCGCGAGACCGGGCGCGGGCTCCGTCGTCATCATGTCGCTGGGGACGACGAGGACGGCGCGGACACCGCCGTAGGCGGAGGCCCGCAGGGAGACCTGCATGTTGTACGCCGAGCAGAGCCGTCCCACCACGGCCAGTCCAAGACGGGGGTTCTCGCCGAGGTCCTGCAGGTCGAGTCCGGCCTGGGCGCGCTCGAGCATCCTCTCGACCCGGGCGCGGGCCTCCTCGCTGAGGCTGACGCCGCCGTCCTCGATCTCGATGGCCACCCCGGTCTGCACCTCGACGGCGGTGACGTGCACCTTCGTCTGTGGCGGCGAGTAGCGGGTGGCGTTGTCGAGGAGTTCGGCGGCGGCGTGGATGACGGGCTCGACGTGGGTGCCCTTGATGTTGACCTTGGCGATGGAGTGCAGCTCGATGCGGCGGTACTCCAGGATCCGGGACATGGCGCCGCGCAGCACGCTGTAGAGGGTGACCGGGTTCGGCCACTGGCGGCCGGGCCGGCCGCCGCCGAGGACGGAGATGGAGTCGGCCAGGCGCCCGATCAGCGCGGTGCCGTGGTCGATGCGCAGCAGGTCGTCGAAGACCTCGGGGCTGCGGCCGTGGTCCTCCTCCATCTCCCGCAGTTCCTTGGCCTGCTGGTGAACGATCGCTTGGACGCGCCGGGCGATGCTGACGAAGGAGCGCTGGGTGGAGTCGCGCAGGGACTCCTCCTGGTCGACGATCTTCAGCATCGCCCGCACCACCGAGCGCTGCGACTCCGGGATGTGCCGCCACTCGGGGTCGTCGTCGATGACCTCGATCATCACCTCCCGGGGTGTCCGGCCGGCGCGCAGCCGCTCCAGGGCGGTGGGGACGATCTGCGACCCGAGCCGGATCATCTCCCCCTCCTGGGCGGCGATCCGCCGCTCCAGATACGCGGTGTGACGGGCGTGCTCGGCCCGCTGGCTCTGGATGGTGCGGCCGCGGCGCGCCGCTTCGGCCGCCGTGACGAGCACGAGCAGCGTGGCCACGGCGCCGCAGCAGCCGACGGCGAGCCGGGCCGCGGCGGGCACCAGGGCGACGGCGGCCCCGGTCGCCGCCGCCATCACCATGGCGGGCAGCAACAGCACGCGTGCGGAGGGAAGTTCACGGCCATCGGGGGCCGGTTGGGCACTCACCATGTAAGCCCTCTGAGACGACTCGGTCGGGTTTGGGGGACGAAAGCAGGGGGGTATGTCATGGGACTGTCTGGGATGTCGGCGACTTTTGGGAACAAGCGCACGAATACGCCTCAACTCGGTGCGCCGCGGGCGAGCTTAGTCCGACCGGGTTATCGCCGTGTCATATCCGGCAAGCACCTGCAGCGGCCGCCGCGACAGGAGTACCCTCGGCTGCATTTGCACGCACTGATTCCATTCGAACACACAGGGTAACTAGGCACGGGCGTGCGAAACTCACTCACCGTGAGGGGTGAAGGGGGTTTCCGTACGTGTCCGCGGGCCGTCACCCGGGGCGTTGACAGCACGATGCCCCACACCCGTGACGGGCGTGGGGCATCGGCGGCTGTACTCGGTCCGGAGGGGGTCGCCCGGATCCTGCCGGGAGCCCGGGGTCCGGCCCCTAGCCCACCGAGGAGTAGGCCACCACTCCGCGCAGCAGGCCGTCGACCGCCTTGCGCGCGTTCTTCGCGACCGTCGAGTCCTCCACCGGAGCGGCCGCCGCGATCTGGCCGAGGACGTCGATGACCTGCTTGCACCAGCGCACGAAGTCACCGGCCGGCATCTCCGCCTCGCGCAGCACCTCGTCCAGACCCTTGCCGGAGGCCCACATGTACGCGGACCAGGCGAACCCGAGGTCCGGCTCGCGCTGGCCGACGCCCTCGGTCTGACTGATGCGGAACTCCTCCTCCAGGGCGTCCAGGCGGCCCCAGATCCGCACCATCTCACCGAGCGCGGCCTTCGCCCTGCCCGAGGGCAGCCTGGGCGCCACGGCGTCGTCGGCGGCCCGCGCCTCGTACACCAACGCCGAGACGCACGCGGCGAGTTCGGCCGGGGCGAGACCCTCCCAGACCCGCTCGCGCAGGCATTCGCTGGCGAGCAGGTCCAGTTCGCCGTACAACCGCGCCAGCCGCTTGCCGTGCTCGGTGACCTCGTTGCCGCGCAGGTAGTCCAGCTCGGTCAGCAGCGCCACGATGCGGTCGAAGGTGCGGGCGATGGTGTTCGTCCGGCCCTCGATGCGGTGCTCCAGGTGCCGGGTGTCGCGCAGCAGCCGGTGGTAGCGCTCGGCCCAGCGGGCGTGGTCCTCACGGTCGTTGCAGCCGTGGCAGGGGTGGGCGCGCAGTGCGGTGCGCAGCCGGGCGATCTCCCGGTCGTCGGCGGCCTCGGACCGGCGCTTGCGGTGCCGCTCGGGCGGGATGTGCCCCGCCTTGGTGCGCAGCGCGGAGGCGAGGTCCCGGCGGGACTGCGGCGAGCGCGGATTGAAGGACTTGGGGATCCGCATCCGCTCCAGCGACTCGACGGGTACCGGGAAGTCCACCGCCGCCAGTCGCTTGACCTGCCGCTCGGCGGTCAGCACCAGCGGACGCGGGCCGTCGAGGTGGTCGAAGCCGCGGTGGCCGTTGCTCCGGCCGGCGGGCAGGCCCGGGTCCAGCACCAGCGCCAGGCCCGCGTACTTGCCCGTGGGGACCTGGATCACGTCGCCGGGCTTGAGCCTCTCCAGCGCCACGGCGGCCTCGGCACGCCGCTGGGCGGCGCCCTGCCGGGCCAGCTCGGTCTCGCGGTCCTTCAGCTCCCGGCGCAGCCGCGCGTACTCCTCGAAGTCGCCGAGGTGGCAGGTCATCGAGGCCTTGTAGCCCTCCAGGCCCTCCTCGTTGCGCTGCACCTGCCGGGAGATCCCGACGACCGACTTGTCGGCCTGGAACTGCGCGAAGGACGTCTCCAGCAGCTCGCGCGAGCGGTGCCGGCCGAACTGCTCGACCAGGTTGACCGCCATGTTGTACGACGGCTTGAAGCTGGACCGCAGCGGATAGGTGCGCGTGCCGGCGAGGCCCGCCAGGTGATCGGGGTTCATGCCGCGCTGCCACAGCACCACCGCGTGACCCTCGACATCGATGCCACGACGGCCCGCGCGGCCCGTGAGCTGCGTGTACTCGCCGGGGGTGATGTCGGCGTGCTGCTCGCCGTTCCACTTGACGAGCTTCTCCAGCACCACCGACCGGGCGGGCATGTTGATGCCCAGCGCGAGGGTCTCGGTGGCGAAGACCGCCTTCACCAGACCACGCACGAACAGCTCCTCCACGACCTCCTTGAAGGTCGGCAGCATGCCGGCGTGGTGGGCGGCGATGCCGCGTTCCAGGCCCTCCAGCCACTCGTAGTAGCCGAGGACGTGCAGGTCCTCCCGCGGAATGGACGCCGTGCGCTCCTCGACGAGGGCGCGCACCCGCTGCCGTGCGTCCTCGTCGTTGAGCCGCAGGCCCGCGTACAGGCACTGCTGGACGGCGGCCTCGCACCCGGCGCGGCTGAAGATGAAGGTGATCGCGGGCAGCAGGCCCTCGGCGTCGAGGCGCTCGATGACCTCGGGACGTCCGGGCGTCCACACCCGCGAGCGCTGGCGGCGCTCCCGCTCGCGGTCGGCCTCGCGCATGGCCCGGCCGCGCCGGCGGTCCGGATACGAGGGCCGGCTGGCCTCCATGCGCGCCAGGCGCGCCAGGTCGGGGTTGACGGCCCTCTTGTGGCCCTCGCCCTCCTCGAACAGGTCGTACATGCGCCGGCCGGCGAGCACGTGCTGGAACAGCGGCACGGGCCGGTGCTCAGAGACGATCACCTGGGTGTCGCCGCGGACGGTGTCGAGCCAGTCGCCGAACTCCTCGGCGTTCGAAACGGTCGCCGACAGGGAGACCAGCGTCACCGACTCGGGCAGGTGGATGATCACTTCCTCCCAGACGGCGCCGCGGAAGCGGTCGGAGAGGTAGTGCACCTCGTCCATGACCACGTACCCGAGGCCCAGCAGGGTCTGGGAACCGGCGTAGAGCATGTTCCGCAGCACCTCGGTGGTCATCACGACCACGGGGGCGTCGGGGTTGACGCTGTTGTCACCGGTGAGGAGACCGACCTTGCCGGTGCCGTAGCGGCGGCACAGGTCGGCGTACTTCTGGTTCGACAGCGCCTTGATGGGTGTCGTGTAGAAGCACTTCTTGCCCTGCTGGAGGGCCAGGTGGACGGCGAACTCGCCCACGATCGTCTTGCCCGAACCGGTGGGCGCCGCGACCAGCACGCCCTTGCCCGCCTCGAGTGCCCTGCACGCCTCGATCTGGAAGGGGTCGAGGCCGAAGTCGTACATCTCGCGGAAGCCCGCGAGCGCGGTGGCCTGCTCGACAGCGCGCCTGCGTGCTGCCGCGTACCGCTCGGCCGGTGAGAGGTCCTCTGTCATCGTACTTTCGAGCGTACCGGCCCGCGCCGACAACAGGACGATCATTGTCGGGATCATGCCCGCGGCCTCGGCGGGGGCGGCGGGCCGCGCACCACCCGCCCCGCTTCGTCCGCACCGGCCGGGCGCGGCGGGGTGCCGTGCCGGGCGTCGCGGACCCGGGCCGAGCCCGACGGGTACCCCTACGTCACGTCGTCGTACCCGGTCACCCGGTCACGGGCCGGGCCGCTCTGCTCCGGCACGGCGGACGGCACCGGCACCGCCTCCACCTCACCGATGTCCTCGGGCGTCAGGTCGAGCTCGGACGCCTCGTCGTCACCGGGACCCTCCGCCTCGCGCCGGCGCCTGCGCCTGTCGTTCGTCACCGCGAAGCCGGTGGCCAGGAAGTACAGCAGGACGATCGGCGCGGCCAGCGACAGCATCGAGATCGGGTCGACCGTGGGCGTGGCGAAGGCCGCGAAGAGCGTGACACCCATGATCATTCCGCGCCACCAGCCGAGCATCCGCCGCCCGGTGACCAGCCCGGTGAGGTTCAGCATCACCAGCAGCAGCGGCAGCTCGAAGGAGAGGCCGAAGACGATCACCATGCGGGTCACGAGGTCGAGCAGGTCGTCCAGCGGCAGCAGGTTGACCGCGCCCTCGGGCGTGAAGTCGATCAGGACGCTGGCCGCCGCGGGAAGCACGTGGTACGAGAAGTACGCACCCGCGACGAACAGCGGGAAGCCGGCCCCGACGAAGGCCAGCGAGTACCGCTTCTCGTGCTTGTGCAGGCCGGGCGCGACGAAGGCCCACAGCTGGTACAGCCAGACCGGGCTCGCGATGACGACACCGGCCGTGAGCGCGACCTTGATCATCAGCGTGAACGGGCCGAGGAGGCCCTCCACGGTGATGTTGCCGCAGGCTCCCTCGCTCTGCTTCGCCAGCTCCGTGAACGACTTGGAGCACCCCACCGCGTGCTGGACCGGCTCCGTGAGGAAGTCGATGATCCCCCGGTAGTAGACGGCGGCGACGGTCGCGCCGATCACAATGGCCAGGACGGACTTCCCGAGCCGGTTGCGCAGCTCACGAAGGTGCTCCGCGAGGGGCATCCGCCCTTCGGGATCCTTTTCCTTCTTGCGGGCAGGCTTGAGCAACCCACGTCCTCATCTCGTGCGGCAGGCCGGAGGGGTCCGGCCGTGCGTCAGCGCTTGCTGGTGTCCGTCGGCTCGCTGACCGGTCGCGAGCTCGTCACGTCACCGGGCGCGGCCTGGATGGTGCGCTGCGCGGGGGGCTCCTCACCGGTGTGCGGCGGGTCGGCCGGGGCGGAGGACCTGCCCTCGTCCTTCATCGCCTTGGCCTCGCTCTTGAGGATGCGCGCGGACTTGCCCAGCGAGCGTGCCATGTCCGGAAGCTTCTTCGCGCCGAACAGCAGGATGATGACGACGAGGATGAGAATGATCTCGGGGGCTCCGAGCCTTCCGAACATAAGTCTTTACCTTCTCACCGAGGCGGCTGGGTGGGTGCTGTCCGACCGGCCGGACGCCTGCCCGATCGATCGTTCTCGACAGCGATCGTAACGCTCAGGGGTGAACGCGAGGCAATCCCCGTGCGTACGCCCGTCCACGGCCCGGGCCTCGTCTCCGGGCCGCGCCCAGCAGCGTACCTGCCCGAAGCGGCCGGATGACAGGGCGAAGCGGCGCGGCCGCGGGGCCCCGCGCGGAACCTGTGCGGCGCTGCGGGGCGCCCGTACGGGCGGGCGGTCCTCACAGCGTCTCCGCCGCCCGGGCCGTGGCGGCCGTCGCACGCTCCAGGTCCTCGGCGGCCCGGTCGATACGGCGCGCGGACTCCGAGACCTGCGCCCCCAGCCGCCTCGCCTCGACGAAGACCCGGACGGCGAGCACGCCGAGGACGGCGAGACCCAGGAAACCCGCGGCTACCGCGAACATCGGCCAGAACATGACTCAAGACCCTAGACGGTGGAGTGCAGGCGGAGCGTCCTGACCCCGCCACCGGTGAGCAGCTCGACGATCCGCTCGCCGGCGGGCTTGCGGACCGAGGCGCCGCAGCCGGGGCAGGTGAACGAGTAGAACGTGGTGCGGCTGGAGCCGCCGATGGCCAGGCGCAGCGCGCTCGCCGCGAGTTCGAAGCGGCCCCGGCAGTCGGGACAGCCCGCCCGGAAGACCACGGGGGCCACACCGCGCATGCCGGAGAAGGCGGATGCCACCGACATGCCCCGCACCTCGGACGCCGCCGACTCGCTCAAAGCCTCTGCTCCTGCCTGTCGTACACCCCGTCCTGGTCCGGCCGCGCTCGCCCGGCGCTCCGCTGCGGTCCGGGCGCGCCCCCCGCGCCCCGGCCCGGGCCGGGTTCCTGCCGCTCCAGGCCGTCGTACGCCGCCAGCGCCTCGCGTGCCGCCTGCCGGGCGCTGTCGGCCAGCTCCGGCGGCGAGACGATCCGGCCGTCGCGCCCGAGCCGGAGCGCCAGGCGTCTGAGCGAGGCCGGGTCGGGGGTGCGCAGAGTGATACGCAGACCGCCGCCGGGCAGCTCGTCGGCGCTGTCGTGCGGGTAGTACTCGGCGACCCAGCGGCCGCCGGGAGCGACCTCGACGACGACCTCCGGGTCCTCCGCGGCGGGCTGCACGAGTGCCTCCGAGAGGTCCCGCAGCTCGATCTCCGGCGGCGCGGACGGCTCGTCGAGGATCCTGATCTCGGCGACCCGGTCCAGGCGGAAGGTGCGGCGCGCCTCGGAGCGGCGGCACCACGCCTCCACGTACGTGTGGCCGACGCTGACCAGGCGGATGGGGTCGATCTCGCGCTCGGTGACCTCGTCCCGGGCGGGCGAGTAGTAGCGGATCCACAGCCGGCGGCGCTCGGAGATGGCCCGGTCGACGTCCGCGAAGACGCCGCCCTCGGACTCGAAGGTCACCGACAGCCGGGAGCTCGCCCCGGCCGCCTCGCCGGCCGCGGCCTCCACCTTGGCCGTGGCCCGCAGCAGAGCCTGGCGGTCGCTCTCCCGGAGCCCGGGCAGGGTGGCGACGGCGCGGGCGGCCACCAGCAGGGCGGTCGCCTCGTCGGCGGCCAGCCGCAGCGGCTCGGCCGCCTCCGCCCCGAGGGCGGCGGGGTTGTGCCACCAGATGCGCTCGCCGTCGGTGTCGATGTCCAGCAGGTCGCCGCCGCGGAAGCTGGTGCCGCACATGGGCAGCACGTCCAGGTCCGAGACCAGCTCGTCCTCGCTGATGCCGAAGGCGCGCGCGACGTCCTCGACCCGGGCGCCGGGACGCTCCCTGAGGTAGGTCACCAGGGACAGCATCCGCCGGGTCTGGTCGATGGCGTTCGCGGGCCTGGCCGGTTTTCCTGCCACGGTGTCGCTCGTTCCCCTCAGCCCTTGGCCACGGCACGCAGCCGGTCCACCACGTCGGCCCGCAGCTCGGCGGGCTCCAGGACCACCACGTCCGGACCGAACTCCACCAGCCAGGCGTCCAGCCCGTGCCCGTACGGAATCTCCAACTCCTCCCACCCGTCACCGAGTTCCCGTACGGCGGTGGCCCTCGCCCGAAGGGGGTACCCCGCGCCCGGGCGCAGCCGGATGCGCGCCGAGCGGTCGGCCGTCTCGCCGGCCCAGCTCGCCACGGTCTCGCGGACGGTGACGACGTCGGGCACCGGGGCGGTGAAGCCGCCGCCGCGGCTGCGCACCTTCCCCGTGATCCGGGACAGCCGGAAGACCCGCTCGGCGCCCCGGTCGCGGTCGAAACCGGCCAGGTACCAGTGGCCGCGCCAGCACTCCAGGGCCCACGGTTCGACGTGCCGGGTGCCGGGTTCGGCGGCGTTGGCCTTGCGGTAGTCGAAGACGACGGGACGACGGTCGCGGCAGGCGAGCATCAGCGGCTCGAAGGCGGCCTCGTGCACCGGGATGCGGGGCTCGAGGGCGCTGTGGGTCCCGTAGGGGTCGACGTCCTCGGGCAGCCCGGCCGCGCGCAGCTTCTGCAGGGCGCCGCTGGCCGCGCCGGCCAGGCGGGCCTGCTGCCAGACCTTGGCGGCGAGCCCGAGGGCGGCGGCCTCCTCGGCGTCGAGGGTGATCGGGGGCAGGCGGTTGCTGTCGCGGCGCGCCAGGTACCCGACCTCGCCGTCGAGGTTCTCGACGGTCTCGATGACGAGCCCGAGTTCGCGCAGGTCGTCCTTGTCGCGCTCGAACATGCGGTTGAAGGAGTCGTCGGAGCCGGCTTCGATGTAGGCCTCGAGGGACTCGCGCAGCTCGCGCTTGCTGAGCGGCCGCCGCGTCCCCAGCAGACACAGCGCCAGGTTCATCAGCCGCTCGGCCTTGGCAATGGCCATCGACGCCCTTCGCCTTCTCCCATGTGCTTCCGACCGATGACCGTACCGCTCCGCGGTGCGGTGACCAAAGCCGAGGGCCCATGCCCGGCAGGCATGGGCCCGAGGTGATCGAATCCGGTCGGGTCCCGCACTCGCCCGGGCGGCGACCGGGCCGCGACCGGATCCTTCGATCAGCCTACGACGATCAGACCGCGACCAGGTCGCAGACGAAGATCAGCGTCTCGCCCGGCTTGATCCGGGCCCCGGCGCCGCGGTCGCCGTAGGCCAGGTGCGCGGGGATCGTCAGCTGGCGGCGGCCGCCCACCTTCATGCCCTGCACGCCGCGGTCCCAGCCGGGGATGACCTGGCCGACGCCCAGCTGGAAGCGCAGCGGCGTGCCCCGGTTCCAGGACGCGTCGAACTCCTCGCCGGTGGAGAAGGCGACGCCGACGTAGTGGACGGAGACGGTGTCGCCGGCCTTGGCCTCCGGGCCGTCGCCCTCCCAGATGTCCTTGATCTCGAGGTCCGCCGGGGGCTCGCCGCCCGGGAAGTCGATCTCGGGCTTGTCGATGCTCACGTCTTACGCTCCTGCTTCTCTACGACAAGGCAACGCCGACAGTCTCGCATCCCGGCCGGGATCGTGCCCGCGCCCGGGCGGGCGCGCCGCTGGGGTGTCACATCTTCGCCAGGAGGTCCACGGTGAAGACGAGGGTGGCGCCCTTGGGGATACCGCTGTTCGGGGGCGGGTTGTCGCCGTAGCCGAGGGCCGGCGGGATGACGATCAGGACGCGGCTGCCGACCTTCTTGCCGGTCAGGCCCTGGGACCAGCCCTTGACGACCTGCTGCAGGGAGAACGACGTCAGGGCACCCCGCGAGTAGGTGGAGTCGAACTCCTTGCCGGTCTCCCACACCAGGCCCTTGTACTGGACGAGCACCGTGTTGTCCGCGGCGACCTGCTCGCCGTTGCCCTCGATGACGTACTTCGCGACGAGCTTCCTGGGGGGAGCCTTGTGGGGGACCTCGACGGACGGGGCCTTGCCGTCGGTGTTCGTGCCCACCTTGGGCAGGGAGGCGTCGTTCTGCGGGACGACCTTGCCCTTGGCCGAGCTCTTGGCGTTGAAGGTGTCCAGCACGTCCACGACGAAGACCAGCGTGTCGGTGCCCTTGATGCCCGCCTGCGCGTTGCCCTGCGCGCCGTATCCCCAGGCCGGCGGCACCGAGAACTCGACGCGGCTGCCGGCCTTCCGGCCGGTGAGGGCGTACCGCCAGCCGTCGATGATCTGACCCTGGGCGAGCTGGATGAGCAGGGGCGTCCTGCGGTCGTAGGAGTTGTCGAAGACCTTGCCCGTGTCCCAGATCTGCCCCAGGTAGTGCGCCCGGAGGTAGTCGTTCTCCGCCACGGTGCGGCCGCCGCCTGCGATGACCGTCCTGACGGCGAGGTCCTTCGACGGGGCGCCGCTGCCCTTGGCGACGGTCGGCTTCTCCCCGAACTTCACGCCCGCCGTGATCGCCGGCAGCGGACCCGAGACGATTTTGGGCGACGGCGCGGCCGACGGGGCCGAGGGCGACGCGCTCTCGCCGGTGCTGTCCGAGCCGGGCTTGTCGTTGCCGCACGCGGCCAGCGTGACCAGTCCCGCGGGCACGGTGAGGAGAAGTGAGCGTCGACGCACGGTGGGGGCCTCGTAATCGGTCGATCTTGTTGATGGCGTGCGCGCAACTCTACGGCGTGAGAAGGGCGCCGTACGCGAAACGTACGGCGCCCGTGTGGCGTTGCCACGTCACCGCCGCGCGGGGGAACGCGCCGGCGGCGGGTGACCGCCCTCCTCTCACATCCCCGCGATCAGCTTCTCCACCCTGTCGTCCACGGAACGGAACGGGTCCTTGCACAACACCGTGCGCTGGGCCTGGTCGTTGAGCTTGAGGTGGACCCAGTCGACGGTGAAGTCCCGCCGCTGCTCCTGGGCCCGCCGGATGAAGTCGCCGCGCAGCCGCGCCCTGGTGGTCTGCGGCGGCACCGACTTGCCCTCGAAGATCTTCAAGTCATTGCAGACCCGGGCGGCTTGGCCCTTCTTCTCCAGCAGGTAGTACAGGCCGCGACGGCGGTGGATGTCGTGGTAGGCGAGGTCTATCTGGGCGACCCGCGGGTGCGACATCGTCATGTTGTGCTTGGCCCGGTAGCGCTCGATGAGCTTGTACTTCATGACCCAGTCGATCTCGGTGCCGATCCGGTCCAGGTCCTCGGTCTCGATCGCCTCGAGCGTGCGGCCCCACAGCTCCAGCACCCGCGCGACGGTGCCGGTGCGGATGCCCCGGCGGTCGCAGAAGTCCACGGCCTTCTCGTAGTACTCGCGCTGCACCTCCAGCGCGGAGGCCTCCCGCCCGCTCGCCAGGCGCACCTTGCGGCGGCCGGTGATGTCGTGGCTGACCTCGCGGATCGCCCGGATCGGGTTCTCCAGGGTGAGGTCGCGCATCACCGTGCCGGCCTCGATCATGCGCAGCACCAGGTCGGTGGCACCGACCTTCAGCAGCGTCGTCGTCTCGGACATGTTCGAATCACCCACGATGACGTGCAGCCGGCGGTAGCGCTCGGCGTCGGCGTGGGGTTCGTCGCGCGTGTTGATGATGGGCCGCGAGCGGGTCGTCGCCGAGGAGACGCCCTCCCAGATGTGCTCGGCCCGCTGGCTGACGCAGTACACGGCCCCGCGCGGCGTCTGCAGGACCTTGCCCGCCCCGCACAGCAGCTGGCGGGTGACGAGGAACGGGATGAGGATGTCCGCGAGTCGCGAGAACTCCCCGTGCCGCGCCACCAGATAGTTCTCGTGGCAGCCGTAGGAGTTGCCGGCCGAGTCGGTGTTGTTCTTGAAGAGGTAGACGTCGCCCGCGATTCCCTCCTCGTGCAGGCGTCGTTCCGCGTCCACCAGGAGTCCTTCGAGAATGCGCTCGCCGGCCTTGTCGTGGGTGACCAGTTCGATCACGTCGTCACATTCCGGTGTCGCGTATTCCGGATGTGACCCCACGTCGAGATAGAGCCGGGCGCCGTTTCGCAGAAAGACATTGCTGCTGCGGCCCCATGACACGACACGGCGGAAGAGGTACCGCGCCACCTCGTCAGGCGACAGGCGGCGCTGTCCCCTGAACGTGCACGTGACGCCGTACTCGTTCTCCAGCCCGAAAATGCGGCGGTCCATGAGTGAACATTACGCCCGATCCCCCGAGCTGAAACGGGGTTCGGCGGCACGATTTGGATCATTTTCCGATGAAGCCGCAACGACCTCCCGCCCGGGGGGAACGATGAGCGCTCCGCCGGTGACCGCGAGGACCAGCGACGACACGGCCCCCGCGGCACCCGGCAGCACGAAACCCCACAGCGCGCCACCCGACTGGACGACCGGCCCCGCCACGCCCGTACCCACGGAGGAACCCACCGTGAAGGTGGTCACCAGCCAGGAGAACGCCTCGGTGACCGTGCCGCGCGGCGCGTGCCGGTCGACGATGACGAACGCGCAGGCGATGGCGGGGGCGAGAAAGACTCCGGCCAGCGCGGTGAGCAGCACCATGGCCACCGCGCCCGGCATCAGCGTCAGCGGCAGGTAACACACCGCCAGAAGGGCCACCAGCACACGCAGTCGCCGCTCGGGCGCGCCCGTCCACTGCCGCGCGCCGTAGACCGTGCCGCCCACCAGGGCCCCCAGGCCGAGGGCGGCCATGAGCCAGCCGTACACCGCGTCCCCGCCGTGGCCGTCCGCGTACGGCACGGCGGCGACCGTGATGGAGCCGAGCGCCATGCCGACGAAGAGGAACGCGCCGAGCAGGGCCAGCAGCCCGGGCGAGCGCAGCGCGCCGAGCCAGTGGGCCTCGCGCGGTGCCGAGCGCCAGGCCCGGGAGGGCGGCGAGAGCACGACGGAGAGCGCCCCGAGCACCCCGGCGACGGCCAGCACGATCAGCGCCACCCGGGCCGACCACAGGGACACGCACAGGGTCACCAGCAGCGGGCCGGCCGTGAACATGACCTCCTGCGCCACGGCGTCCATGGCGTACGCCGTGTGCACCTGGTCCCTCCTGCGCAGCACGGACGGCCACAACGCCCGCAGGCCGCCCTCCAGGGGCGGGGTGAACAGTCCGGAGGCCGCCACGGCGGCCCAGGCCGGCGCGGCCGGCTCGATCCCGGTCACGGCGAAGACGGTGGTCGCCAGGGCGGCCAGGACGGCGGCGGGCAGCTGTACGCGCGGCTGTCCGTACAGGTCCACGAGACGGCCCAGCACGGGCTGCCCGACCGCGTTGGCGACCCCGTACACGGCCGCCAGCGCCCCGGCCAGGCTGTAGGTGCCGCCCTCCGCGCGGACGAACAGCACGACGGCGATCGCGGCGGTCGCGTTGGGCAGCCGTCCCACCAGGGTGCCGGCCAGCAGCCGCGCGGCGTGCCTCGCCCTGAGGATCTCCAGATAGCCCGCGGCCATCGCCCGCCCTTCCGTCGGCTCGCCCGAGGTACCCCGCCTCCTCAGGTTTTACGTATAACGTGCGTCGTCATACGTACCATGTGCGCTGTTCACGCGTCCAGACGAAGGAGCAGGCCCGCGGTGGCACCAGCCAGCACGCGCCCCACCAGCCGTGACGTCGCCCAGGCCGCCGGCGTCTCGCAGGCCGCCGTCTCCCTCGTGCTCGCCGGGAAATGGCGCGGACGGGTGGCCGAGACCACGGCAGCGCGGGTGAGGCAGGCCGCCCGGGACCTCGGGTACCGGCCCAACCTCGCCGCCCGCAACCTGCGCCTCGGCCGCACCCGGACGGTCCTCCTCGTCGTCCCCGCCCTCACCACCGAGTTCTTCGCCGGCGTCTACACCGGCGCCGCCCGCGTCGCCGCCGAGCACGGATTCGGCGTCGTGCTCTACCCCTCCCCCGAAGGCATCGGCCCCGCCCGCAGCCCCTTCGGCTCCGCCCAGGCCGCCCTCGACGGTGTCCTCGCCTCCTCCATGGCCGCCGACGCCCTCACCGCCATCCGCGGCGACCAGCTGCCCCTGGTCATGCTCGACAGCGATCCGGCGGGCAGCCTCGGCGCCGCCACCGTCAACCTCGACATCGCCGACGGGATGCGCCAGGTCGCCGGCCACCTGCTCGGCCTCGGCCACCGCCGCTTCCTCCACCTGGCAGCCGACGTGGCCTCCTGGACGTTCGAGGTGCGGGCGCGCGAACTGGCGGCCCGGCTCCGCGCGGTGCCGGGGACCTCTCTGCGCACCGCCCGCGCGCCCCTGTCCTTCGAGGACGCCCGGGCGGCCGTCGAGGCCGCGTTCGGCGCCGCCGGCCCCCGCCCCACCGCACTGGTCTGCGACGACGACAAACTCGCGGCCGGCGCCTACAAGGCCCTGCGCCGGCTGGGCCTGCGGGTCCCCGACGACGTCTCCGTCACCGGCCTGGACGACCTCGCGCTCGCCACGGCGATCGACCCGGAGCTCACGACCGTACGCCTGGACGCCGAACTGTTCGGGGAACGGGGCATGGGCGCCCTGCTGGCCGTGCTGGAGGGCCGCTCCCCCGAGGACGGGGACATTCCGGTGCGCCTGGTGGTGCGGGGCTCCACGGCCCCTCCCGCCGCCCCCTGAGGCCCCTGTGCGCCCCGACCCGGCTCACAGCCACGAGGCGCGAGTCCCGGCACACGGCCACCGCCCGCGGACACCGGCCCGAACACCGGGCCCGGGAGCCGGTCCGGGCGCGAGGCCCGGGACGCGACCGCCCGGAACGCGCCGGATGCCCCGGCCGAGACGTCGGCCGGGGCATCCGGGACAGGGACGAGGGCGGGATCACTCGTCCTCGGAGCTCTGCTCCTCGGCGGCGCTCTCCGCCTCCGTCGCGGCGCCGCCGGCCTCCAGCAGACGCGCCAGCTGACGGCCGACGATGCGCTTGAACTTGCGCTTCTGCGGCCGCGTACGGTCCAGCACCGCCACCTCCAGGCGCTCCGCGGGGATCTCCCGCTCGCTGCCGTTGGTGTCACGGGACAGGGCCTGCACGGCCAGCTTAAGCGCCTCCGCCAGCGACATGCCGTCACGGTGGCGCTGGTCGAGGAAGCCGCTGATCTGCTCGGCGTTGCCGCCGACCGCGACCGAGCCGTGCTCGTCCACGATCGACCCGTCGTGCGGCAGCCGGTAGATCTGGTCGCCCTCGGGCGTCACCCCCACCTCCGCCACGACCAGCTCCACCTCGTACGGCTTCTCGGCCGCGCTGGAGAAGATCGTGCCCAGCGTCTGGGCGTAGACGTTGGCGAGCCCGCGGGCGGTCACGTCGTCGCGGTCGTAGGTGTAACCGCGCAGGTCGGCGTAGCGCACGCCGCCGATCCGCAGGTTCTCGTACTCGTTGTACTTGCCGGCGGCCGCGAAGGCGATCCGGTCGTAGATCTCACTGAACTTGTGCAGCGCGCGGGACGGATTCTCGCCGACGAACACGATGCCGTCGGCGTACTGCAGCACGACCAGGCTGCGACCGCGGGCGATGCCCTTGCGGGCGTACTCCGCCCGGTCGGCCATCGCCTGCTGAGGGGAAACGTAGAACGGCGTCGACACCGGTTATCCGTCCCTTTCTGTCGAAGTCACACGATCACCTTGGAAAAAGCCGCGTCCGCCTCAGAGCACCGAGGCCTTGGGGCCGTCGGGCTGCACCAGGCGGCGCTCCAGCACCGCGCGGGCGATCTCGGACGACTCGTCCTCGGTGAGCCGGCGGAAACCGTCCTCGGTGATCACGGTGACGATCGGATAGATCCGGCGGGCGACATCGGGACCACCGGTCGCCGAGTCGTCGTCTGCCGCGTCGTACAGGGCCTGGAACACCAGTGTCGTGGCCTCGGCCTCGGTCAGGTCGTCACGGAAGAGCTTCTTCATGGCCCCGCGCGCGAAGATCGAGCCGGAGCCCGTGGCCGCGTAGCCGCGCTCCTCGGAGCGGCCGCCCGTGACGTCGTAGGAGAAGATGCGGCCCTGCTCGCGGTCCACGTCGTAACCGGCGAAGAGCGGGACCACGGCCAGACCCTGCATGGCCATGCCGAGGTTGGAGCGGATCATGGTGGACAGGCGGTTCGCCTTGCCCTCGAGGGAGAGCTGGGCCCCCTCGACCTTCTCGAAGTGCTCCAGCTCCAGCTGGAACAGCTTGACCATCTCGACGGCCAGGCCGGCCGTACCGGCGATGCCCACCGCCGAGTACTCGTCCGCCGGGAAGACCTTCTCGATGTCCCGCTGCGCGATGACGTTGCCCATGGTGGCCCGGCGGTCACCGGCCAGCACGACGCCCCCCGGGAACGTCACGGCGACGATGGTCGTGCCGTGCGGCGCCTCGACCACACCCTGGGTGGGAGGCAGCTGCCGGTTGCCGGGCAGCAGCTCGGGCTGGTGCTCGGCGAGGAAGTCCATGAAGGACGACGACCCGGGCGTCAGGAAGGCAGCTGGTAGACGCCCGGTGCTACGAGTGTTGGCTTCCACGCGTTTCCTTCCGGATAGTCGGCAGCTCGGTACGCAGCTGCGGGATCGTCCCTCAACAGGCCGAGGCCGGACTTGCAAGTTGAAGCACAGTACGTCACGGACCCTACCCGCGTTGCGGCAGTGATCCACATCGGCTGCGGAAGGCTTCCGGCGCAGCGCGCGCGACCCCCGGCGGGGACGGTGGGCAGGTGCCCGTGAAGGCCGCGCACGGGGGGTCTCGCCGCACCGCGCGCAGCCTTCACATGTACCCGGCCCCGCCCACCGACCTACCCCCACCCGCCGTGCGACCCCAAGGCCGGACGGCTCACCGAGCCGTCACTCGCCGCCCTTCTGCACGAAGGACCGCACGAAGTCCTCGGCGTTCTCCTCGAGCACGTCGTCGATCTCGTCGAGGACGGAGTCCACGTCGTCGTTCAGCTTCTCGTGACGCTCCTTGAGGTCGTCCGAGCCCTGCGCCTCCTGCGCCTGCTCCTCGACCTCCTCCGTGGATCGCGTGGCCTTCTGCTGCCCGCCGCCGGTGTCCTTCGTTGCCATAACCCTCACCCCGCTCAGTTCGCCCGACAGGTCGGCCTTTCGGCCGATCGGTGATGATCAGACCCTACAAGCCGGGTCCGACATCGGCCCTGCAGTTTCTCCAACGTACGAGGGCCACCTCGATGATTCCCGGACCCCGGGGTTTCCACCCCGGGCGGCCCGCCCAGGCCCGGGTGTCCCCTCAGCCGCCGGACAGGACCCTGACCAGGTCGTCGGCCGTACGGCACCGGTCCAGGAGCTCCTTGACGTGATTACGCGTTCCGCGAAGCGGTTCGAGGGTTGGGACGCGCTGCAGCGAGTCCCGTCCCGGCAGGTCGAAGATGACCGAGTCCCAGGAGGCCGCCGCGACGTCGTCCGCGTACTGCTCCAGGCAGCGCCCGCGGAAGTACGCGCGGGTGTCCTCCGGCGGCTTCGTACGGGCCCGCTCGACCTCCGACTCGTCCAGGAGCCGCTTCATGCGTCCCCGGGCCACCAGGCGGTTGTACAGGCCCTTGTCGGGGCGCACGTCGGCGTACTGGAGGTCGACCAGGTGCAGCCGGGCGGCGTCCCAGTCGAGGTCGTCACGGCGCCGGTAGCCCTCCATGAGCTCGCGCTTGGCGACCCAGTCGAGTTCGCCGGCGAGGCTCATCGGGTCGTTCTCCAGGCGGTTGAGGGTGTCCTCCCACCGGGTGAGGACGTCCTTGGTCTGGTCGTCGGCGTCCGCCCCGAACCGCTCCTCCACGTACTTGCGCGCCAGCTCGTAGTACTCCATCTGCAGCTGGACCGCGGTCAGCGTGCGGCCGCTGCGGAGCGTGACCAGGCGCCGCAGGGAGGGGTCGTGCGAGACCTGGTGGAGGGTGCGGACGGGCTGGTCGACGGCCAGGTCGACGGCGATGAAGCCGTCCTCGATCATCGACAGGACCAGGGAGGTCGTGCCCAGCTTGAGGTAGGTGGAGATCTCCGAGAGGTTCGCGTCGCCGATGATCACATGCAGCCGGCGGTACTTCTCCGCGTCGGCGTGCGGCTCGTCCCGGGTGTTGATGATCGGACGCTTCAGCGTCGTCTCGAGGCCGACCTCGACCTCGAAGTAGTCCGCGCGCTGGCTGAGCTGGAAGCCGTGCTCGTGGCCGTCCTGGCCGATGCCGAGCCGGCCGGCGCCGGCGAAGACCTGGCGGGAGACGAAGAAGGGCGTGAGGTGGCGCACGATGTCCGAGAACGGGGTCTCCCGCTTCATCAGGTAGTTCTCGTGCGTGCCGTAGGAGGCGCCCTTGTTGTCGGTGTTGTTCTTGTAGAGGTGGATCGGCTGGGCACCGGGCAGCTGGGCGGCCCGCTCCGCGGCCTCCGCCATGATGCGCTCGCCGGCCTTGTCCCACAGGACGGCGTCCCGGGGATTGGTGACCTCGGGCGCGCTGTACTCGGGGTGGGCGTGGTCGACGTAGAGCCGCGCGCCGTTGGTGAGGATCACGTTGGCGAGGCCGATGTCCTCGTCGGTGAGCTGGCTGGCGTCGGCGGCCTCGCGGGTGAGGTCGAAGCCCCGGGCGTCCCGCAGCGGGTTCTCCTCCTCGAAGTCCCACCGGGCCCGGCGGGCCCGGTGCATCGCCGCCGCGTAGGCGTTGACGATCTGGGACGAGGTGAGCATGGCATTGGCATTGGGGTGGCCGGGGACGGAGATCCCGTACTCCGTCTCGATGCCCATTACTCGCCGTACGGTCATGCGGCCCTCCTTGCCCGGCGGCGCCCTCGGTCGTGGGCGCCGCTCAGATACCGCTGGTGCCCAGGTGCCTGTGCGGTGCCCGTCCCCGCACTGCGCGACCCGGCGGTACGACAGAGCCTAGAACGCCTTTGCGCTGGTGGGGAGATCATTTGCATCATTGCCTGCTCCAGCCGTGGCCCGAAAAACAGCCGACTGCGGGTACCCCGCCGAGGGCACCCGCAGCCGCCCTGCCTTTACAGGTACTGACCGGTGTTCGCCACCGTGTCGATGGAGCGTCCGGTGTCCGCGCCCTGCTTTCCGGTGATGAGGGTGCGGATGTAGACGATCCGCTCGCCCTTCTTTCCGGAGATCCGGGCCCAGTCGTCCGGGTTGGTGGTGTTGGGCAGGTCCTCGTTCTCCTTGAACTCGTCCACGCAGGCCTGGAGGAGGTGGGAGACGCGCAGGCCCTTCTGGTTCTTCTCGAGGAAGTCCTTGATGGCCATCTTCTTGGCGCGGCCCACGATGTTCTCGATCATGGCGCCGGAATTGAAGTCCTTGAAGTACAGGACTTCCTTGTCGCCGTTGGCGTAGGTGACCTCCAGGAAGCGGTTCTCCTCGGATTCGGCGTACATCTGTTCCACCGCGGTCTGGATCATGCCCTGGACCGTGGCGGCCTTGTCGCCGCCGTGTTCCGTGAGGTCGTCCGCGTGCAGCGGGAGACGCTCGGTGAGGTACTTCCCGAAGATGTCCTGGGCCGCCTCGGCGTCCGGACGCTCGATCTTGATCTTCACGTCGAGCCGGCCGGGCCGCAGGATGGCGGGGTCGATCATGTCCTCACGGTTGGAGGCGCCGATCACGACCACGTTCTGCAGGCCCTCCACGCCGTCGATCTCGGCGAGCAGCTGCGGGACGATGGTGTTCTCCACGTCCGAGCTGACGCCGGAGCCGCGGGTGCGGAAGAGGGACTCCATCTCGTCGAAGAAGACGATGACGGGGGTGCCCTCGCTGGCCTTCTCCCGTGCGCGCTGGAAGACCAGGCGGATCTGCCGCTCGGTCTCGCCGACGTACTTGTTCAGTAGCTCGGGGCCCTTGATGTTGAGGAAGAAGCTCTTGCCGGCGGCCTGGCCGGTGACCTCGGCCACCTTCTTGGCGAGCGAGTTGGCCACGGCCTTGGCGATGAGCGTCTTGCCGCATCCGGGGGGCCCGTACAACAGCACGCCCTTCGGCGGCCGCAGCTCGTGCTCCTTGAACAGGTCCGGGTAGAGGTACGGAAGCTCGACGGCGTCCCGGATGGCCTCGATCTGGTTGCCGAGGCCGCCGATCTGCTCGTAGCCGATGTCGGGCACCTCTTCGAGGACGAGTTCCTCGACCTCGCTCTTGGGCACGACCTCGTAGACGTAGCCGGACCTCGGCTCGAGCAGCAGGGCGTCACCCGGGCGGATGGTCACGTCCAGCAGCGGCTCGGCGAGCCGCACCACCCGTTCCTCGTCGGTGTGGCCCAGCACCAGGGCGCGCTCGCCGTCCTCGAGGATCTCCTTGAGGGTGACGATGTCGCCGACGCGCTCGAACTCCATGGCGTCGACCACGTTGAGCGCTTCGTTGAGCATCACTTCCTGGCCGCGCCGCAGCTCCTCGAGCTCGACGCCGGGGCTGACGTTCACCCGGAGCTTGCGGCCGCCGGTGAAGATGTCGGCCGTGCCGTCCTCGTTGGCCTGCAGGAAGACACCGAAGCCGGCCGGCGGCTGCGCGAGCCGGTCCACCTCCTCCTTGAGGGCCACGATCTGGTCGCGGGCCTCACGGAGGGTGTTCGCCAGTCGTTCGTTCTGCGCGGACACGCCGGCCAGGTTGGTCTGCAGCTCGACGATCCGCTCTTCGAGGATCCTCGTGTGCCGCGGAGAGTCGGCGAGCTTGCGTCGCAGGACGGCGATCTCCTGCTCAAGGTAGGCGATCTGCCCGCCCGGGTCGTCGGACCCGCGTCCCGGGCGGATGCCGCGGTTAATGTCGTCGTCGTGGGCTGCCACGGTCCTCACCTCCTCCAAGGGGAGCTGGACGCTTCCAGACCCTACCTGGGTGGGTGTCGATTGAAACCCCTAGATCAAAAGACGGTCGAGGTGTGTCCGATCTTCACCCTTGCGCTCTCCCCCACGCCAGGGGAATACCCACGGAACGCGAAGGGAAAGCGGGCGGCTGTAGGGTCGAAGTGTTCAACACCCGCCAGAGCTGGCCGGATTCCCGTGCGGCTCGAAGCGAAACGGCAGGAGACATGACCGTGCAGCAGCAGGCCCCGGACACGAGCGAGGCCCTGGAGGTCTGGATCGACCAGGATCTCTGTACCGGGGACGGCATCTGCGCCCAGTACGCGCCCGAGGTGTTCGAGCTGGACATCGACGGTCTGGCCTACGTCAAGGGCCCGGGTGACGAGCTGCTGCAGGACAGGGGCGCGACAACCCCCGTACCGGTACCGCTCCTCACGGACGTCGTGGACTCGGCGCGGGAATGCCCGGGCGACTGCATCCACGTACGTCGGATTTCGGACAAGGTGGAGGTGTACGGGCCGGACGCCGAGTGACGGCGCGGTGGCCCAGCGTCACCGCCACCTGAGCCCCTGCGGCCCCATGAACCCGGTTTCCCGCCCTCCGCCGGCACTGCGCGCCCCCCTCGCCGGGGATGAGGCATCAGACGCTGCGCCCCGGCGAGGGCGTGGAGCGCAGGAACGTGCCGTCCCGCCACTGCCACGCCGTGACGTCGGTGAGGTCGGGGCAGCAACTGGGCACGTCGGGTGAGGAGTAACCGAGCAGGGTGGCGGTCACGACGCCGCCGCGGACCGCGAGGTCCGTGACGGTGCGCCGGTCCTCCGGGTCGACCAGCGTGGCCACGACCCGGGGTTCACCGCTGTCCGCGCCCCGGGTGAGGACGTAGAGGCCGTCGGGCGGGGTGCCCATGGCGGCGTCGCAGTGGACCGCGGCGACGGTCTCGGGGCGGCCGTCGCCGTCGAGGTCGCCGGAGGCCCGCCCGGCCACCACGGGTTTCACGGGACCGCAGGCGAGCGGGAAGCTCACACCGGTGGTCCCGGGCGGCGCGGCGGCCGCGGGGGCGGACCGCGCCCGGGTGCCGGCCGGCTGCGCCGCAGTGGCCGAGCCGGGCTGGAGCACCGAGGTGAGGGCGACCACACCGGCGACAGCGGTGGCGGTGGCGACCCAGTGGAGGGGGCTGGTGTGCGTGTGTGCCAGTTCCGGAACGGCGGAATGCTGCACGAGGAGTGTCTCCTGTGAGGGCTGTGCCGGTGGGGGTGGCCAGCATCGTGCCACACGTCACAGGGCTGGGGAACAGCAGGGTGGGTACTCGTACCGGTTTCCGGTCGGCGACCGCGCGTCCGCGGTCCCGTGACTGCTGGTGCCGCGTCAGGACGAAGGCGCCGTGACGCGGTTCCCGTCCCTGCCGGGTAACTGCGTCACGGCGCCTGTGCGTTGACCTGGAGCGTGCCGCCTCAGCGGCCGGCGCCCCCACCGGCGTTGGGCCCCTCGTAGTCCTCCCCGTAGGCGCCCTTGGCGGGCCGGCGGCGGCGCGTGGGCGGCTCGACGCCGTCCGCGAGGCGGCGGGCGGTGAGCAGGAAGCCGGTGTGGCCGATCATCCGGTGGTCGGGGCGGACGGCGAGGCCCTCGATGTGCCAGTTGCGGATCATCGTCTCCCAGGCGGTCGGCTCGTTGAAGCTGCCGATCTCGCGGATGGACTCGACGGTCCGGGCGAGCTGGGTGGTGGTCGCGACGTAGCAGCAGAGGATGCCGCCCGGGACGAGGGCCTTGGTGACGGCCTCCAGGCACTCCCACGGCGCCAGCATGTCGAGGATGACGCGGTCGACGTCGGTGTCGGACAGGTTGTCCTGGAGGTCGCCGACGGTGAGCTGCCAGGCGGGGTGCGGGCCGCCGAAGTAGCGTTCGACGTTCTGCTGGGCGATCTCGGCGAAGTCCGCGCGGCGCTCGTAGCTGTGCAGCATGCCCTGGTCGCCGATGGCCCGCAGCAGGAAGCTGCTGAGCGAACCGGAGCCGACGCCGGCCTCCACGACGCGCGCGCCGGGAAAGATGTCGGCGAAGGCGAGGATCTGCCCCGCGTCCTTGGGGTAGACGACGGCCGCCCCGCGGGGCATGGACAGGACGTAGTCGGGGAGCAGGGGGCGCAGCGCGAGGTAGGCGACGTTCCCGGTGGTGCGGACGACGCTGCCCTCGGGTGCGCCGATCAGCTCGTCGTGCGGGAAGGAACCCTTGTGGGTGTGGAAGTTCTTCCCTGCTTCGAGCGTGAACGTGTAGTGGCGGCCCTTGGGGTCGGTCAGCTGTACCTGGTCCCCGACCTTGAAGGGCCCGCGACGGCGGGCGGCACCGGTCGGTTCGGACATGTGACCAGCCTACCGGTCCCGCGCGGGGCCGCCGACCACGCGGAAAGGTGCGCTCAGGCGGACGCCGAGGGACGGGCCATGGCCTTGACGAAGGCACGCTCGACGTCGGCGGCGGACAGCACACCGTAGATCTCGCCGGTCTCCTCCAGCACCAGGTACTCGGTGGCCGGGGCCGCGCGCAGGGCGTCCAGCAGGTCCTCGCCGGCGAGCTCGGCGGAGACCCGCATCCCCTCCGTGAGGTCCTGGGCGAGTTCGCTGGCGTGGACCCAGGGGCGGCGGTGTTCGGGGACGCCGACGATGGCGGACTCGCGGACGAGCGAGAGGGGCTCCCCGTGGCCGTCGACGACGACGAGGGCGCGGGCTCCGGCGGCGTTGGCGCGGCGCAGGGCCTCGGAGAGCGAGGTGTCGGTCTCGACGGGGACGGCGCGGCGGGTGAGGTTGCGGGCGCGCAGCTCCGGCAGGTGTTCGCGCAGGCGGGCCATGCGCAGGCTGTTGCCGGCGCCGGTCCAGATGATCGCCGCGAGGATGGCGGCGAGCAGGGCGTCGGTGACGGTGTCCACGCCGACGCTGTCCTCGGCGCCGGAGCCGAGTGCTCCGGACTGGGTGAACAGGGGCAGTCCGATCAGGACGCAGACGGCGAGGGCGCGGCCCACCCAGGCTGCGGCGACGGTGCCGCTCATCGGCCGGCCGGTCATCTTCCAGACGACGGCCCGGAGCATGCGGCCGCCGTCCAGGGGCAGGCCCGGCAGCAGGTTGAAGGCGGCGACGAGGAGGTTGGAGATCATCAGACCGGCCAGCAGGATGCCGGGGACGGTGCCGGGCTCGACGGGTTGCAGGGCCAGGTAGAAGACGCCGGCGAGGACCAGCGAGAGCAGCGGGCCGACGAACGCCAGCACGAACTCGCGGCCCGGCGTCTCGGCCTCCTTCTCGATCTCGGAGACACCGCCGAAGAACTGCAGCCGGATGCGGCGCACCGGGAGCCCGAACCGGAGCGCGGCGATCGTGTGGGCGAGCTCGTGGACGAGCACGGAGGCGTAGAAGGCGACCGCGAAGAACAGGGCGACGAGGTAGCGGGCGGCGCCGAGACCGGGCAGCACGCGGTCGAGTTGCCCGCCGAACACCCAGGTGATCAGGGCGGCCACCAGGAACCAGCTCGGCGCCACGTACACGGGCACGCCGAAGGGACGCCCCATGAGCAGCCCGCCCCGGGGCTCCGGGTGCCGCTGCGGCGCCCGGTTCCCGCGGCGCCCCGAGCGCGCGTGGGCGCGGTCGGGATGGGCGTCGTGCGGGTCGTGCCCCTGCTCGGCGGGAGCGGCGGGACGGGCGGCGCCGTGCGGGTCGTGCCCCTGCTCGGCGGGAGCGGCGGGACGGGCGGCGCCGGGTGGAGTGCGGGTGCCGGCGTCCGTGCCGGCGTCGTCGGAGCCGCGGGAGGTACGGGTGCCGGCGTCCGTGCCGGCGCCGTCGGAGCCAGGCGTAGTGCGGGTGCCGGCGTCGTCGGGGCCGGGGTGGGAGGCGTCGGTCTCGCGGTTCTCGGGGTCGGTGGCACGGACCTCCGGGGCCGTCTGGTCCTCGGCCGGCTCGTCCTTGCCGGACCGCGGCTTACCGCCTCCGCCGCTCACGTCCACGGTGTCCCCTCGTTGGAAAGCGTCTCCCGCACCTGACGGGCGGAAGGGTCTCGGGTCGATGGTATGCGGCCGGGGCGAACGGATCAGCCCGGCACCCCTTGCGCTTCCCCGCTGTAGCGCTCTTCACGGCAGCGGGACGGGGTCACTGTCGGTGCCGGGCCGTAAGGTCTGTGGCATGGAGACCAGCACCGAGGGCGAAGCCAGGAGCGACAGCGAAGGGGCCGGGCCGCGGCAGGCCGGGTCGCCGCCGGCGGCGACCGCGCAGGCGGAGCCGCGGGAGGCCGTGTTCGTACCGTCCCCGTCCGTTTCCCCGACCGTTTCCCCGTCCCCGTCTCCGGCTTCCGCCTCCCCCGCCGCCTCCGTGCCCGCGTCCCTGTCGCCCTCGCGTGCCGGTGACTTCATGCAGTGCCCGCTGCTGTACCGGTTCCGGGTGATCGACCGGTTGCCGGAGAAGCCGAGCGAGGCCGCGACGCGGGGCACCCTGGTGCACGCCGTGCTGGAGCGACTCTTCGACGCCCCGGCCGCCGACCGGACCCCGCCCCGCGCCAAGTCACTGATCCCCGGCCAGTGGGACCGGCTGCGTGAGGCCAGGCCGGAGCTGGTGGAGCTGTTCGCCGACGACCCGGACGGCGAACGGCTGGCCCGCTGGCTGACACAGGCCGAACAGCTGGTCGAGCGCTGGTTCACGCTGGAGGACCCGACGCGGCTGGAGCCGGCCGAGCGCGAGCTGTTCGTCGAGGCGGAGCTGGAGTCGGGGCTGAGACTGCGCGGGATCATCGACCGGGTCGACGTGGCGCCCACCGGCGAGGTGCGGATCGTCGATTACAAGACGGGCAAGGCGCCCCGGCCCGAGTACGCCGAGGGCGCGCTGTTCCAGATGAAGTTCTACGCGCTGGTGGTCTGGCGGCTGAAGAAGGTCGTGCCCCGCCGGCTGCAGCTGGTGTACCTGGGCAGCGGGGAGGTGCTGACGTACGACCCCGTGGTGGCCGACCTGGAGCGGGTCGAGCGGAAGCTGCTGGCGCTGTGGGACGCGATCCGGCTGGCGACGGAGACGGGCGACTGGCGGCCCCGGCCGACGAAGCTGTGCGGCTGGTGCGACCACAAGGCGCACTGTCCGGAGTTCGGGGGGACCCCGCCGCCCTATCCGCTGCCGGTGCGGGCGAGGGGCGCGGAGGTGGCCAGAGGGCCGGGCGAGGCGTCCGAGTAGCAGCGGCTGCCGCCGGTCCGCCGGCTCCGTGCCGGGGCGGGTCCGGTGGTTCGTCCTCTCGCCGTGCGACCAGGGCCCCGGCCGCGTCGCCCACCGGCGTCCGCCCGGCCGTGGACGCCGCCGGGCGCGAAAGTCGGCCCGCCTGCCCGGGGTTGCCGGGGCGCGCGGCCGTCCGTGCCGCGAGGGTGGGGGCCCCGGGAATCGGGGCGCAGGGCAGAATGGGGCCGGACCAGGCCCTGTCGTCCGGACCACCCCGGCGTCGCGGGCCCGGGCACGCGCATCTGCCGCATTCTCGTCGGCTGTCGGCGTTCCGCGTCGGCGCCCTCCTCCGCCGTGCGGCGGCACGCACCAGACCCCGCCCGGGTCGGCCGGAAGGCACCGCACCCGGAAGTCGGCCTGATCCAGACGACAGGACCTAGCGAAGGAGACTCTCGTGGCCATCCGCGTCCTACTGGTCGACGACCAGCCGCTGCTGCGTACCGGGTTCCGGATGATTCTGGAGGCCGAGCAGGACATCGCGGTCGTCGGTGAGGCCGGAGACGGCCTTCAGGCCCTGGACCAGGTGCGCGCCCTGCAGCCCGACGTGGTGCTGATGGACATCCGCATGCCGCGGATGGACGGGGTGGAGGCGACCCGGCGGATCACCGGGCCCGGCCGGGACGGCCCGGCGAAGGTGCTGGTGCTGACCACCTTCGACCTCGACGAGTACGTGGTGGAGGCGCTGCGCGCCGGCGCGAGCGGGTTCCTGCTGAAGGACGCTCCCGCCGACGAACTGGTGCAGGCGATCCGGGTGGTCGCCGCCGGCGAGGCGATGCTGGCGCCGAGCATCACGCGCCGTCTGCTGGACAAGTACGCCACGCACCTGCCTTCCGGCGAGGAGCCGGTGCCGGACACCCTGCACACGCTCACCGACCGCGAGGTGGAAGTGCTGAAGCTCGTCGCGCGGGGGCTGTCGAACGCGGAGATCGCCGCCGACCTGTTCGTCAGTGAGACCACCGTCAAGACGCACGTCGGGCATGTGCTGACCAAGCTGGGCCTGCGCGACCGGGTGCAGGCCGCGGTGTACGCGTACGAGAGCGGTCTGGTGCGGCCCGGCGCGCAGCAGTAGCGGCCGGGCCGCACCGACGGGCAGCGCGGCGCACCGGGGGCCGCGACGACGAAGGGCGCCGTTCCCGTAGGAGCCGGGAGTGGCGCCCTTCCCGCGGAGTCCGTGCGGAACCGGTCGGCGTCAGCTCTTGCTGAGTTCCCAGAAGCGGAACACGGTCGAGGCGTCCAGGCAGTACTCCAGCCCGTAGACGCCGTCCCGGACGACCGCGTACTGCTTGGCCTGCCACACCGGCAGGACCGGCAGCTGGCGGGCCACGATGTCCTGCAGTTCGCCGTAGGCCTTGTCGGTGGCGGCTCGGTCGCTCTGGGCGGCGGTGCGCGGGATGAGCGTGCCGGTGATGGTCTTGTTGGTGTAGTGGTTGCCCAGCACGTTGCCCTCGCCGAAGAAGGGCGCGGTGAAGTTGTCGGCGTCCGGGTAGTCGGGCACCCAGCCCTTGACGTAGACGCCGTACTTGCCCTTGGCGATGTCCTTCTCGTACTGGCCGAAGGGCACGGACACGACGTCCGCCTGGAACAGGCCGCTGGCGTTGAGCTGGGCGGCGATCGCGCCCAACTCCTGGTCGGTGGCCGGGCCGTAGCGGGACGGGGTCGACCAGAGGGTGAGCCGCACCTTGCCCCTGATGCCGTCGGCGGCCAGGGCGGCGGCCGCCGCGGCCTTGGAGGGGCGGGCGCCGTAGGTGTCGAAGAAGGCCGTGTTGTGGCCGGCGATCCCGGCCGGGATGATCGAGTACAGCGGGGTCGCCGTGTCCTTGTAGACCTGACTGATGAGCTCGTCGCGGTCGATCAGGTGGGCGATGGCCTTGCGGACGCCGAGCTTTCCGGCGACCGGGTCGTCCATGTTGAAGACCAGGTGCTGGACCTCGGCGCTGCTGCCCTCGACGACCTCGACGCCCTTGTCGCCGTCCTGCTTCTCGATGTCGGATATGTCGCCGGCGGTCAGGCCGCGGTAGGCGACGTCGACCCTGTCGTCGAGCAGGGCCCGCTTGAGGGCGGCCTGGTCGCCGTGGAAGAAGCGCAGCGTCACGCCGGAGTTCTTCCGCTCGGCGGCACCCGTGTAGTTCTTGTTGGCCGAGAAGACGGCCTCGTCCTTGCCGAAGGAGTCCAGCTTGTACGGGCCCGAGCCGACGGCCCGGCCGTCCTTGCGCAGCCCGTCCGCGTCGTACTGGCGGTGGTCGACGATGGAGCCGGCGCCGGAGGCGATCTTGCTCGGGAAGGTGGCGTCGGGGACCTTCAGCCGGAAGACGACGGTCCTGTCGTCGGGCGTCGCGACCGAGTCGAGCATGGGGAACATGATCGCCGGGCCCGCGTCGTCGTTGATCCTCAGCATGCGGTCGAACGAGAACTTGACGTCCTCGGACGTGAGCGGGTCACCGTTGCTGAACTTCAGCCCGTCCTTGAGCGTGCACCGGTACACCTTGGTCTGCGTGTCCGTGAAGGAGCACCGCTCGGCGGCCTCCGGCTGCGGCTCGGTGCCTCCCTTGGGGAAGCTGAGCAGCGACTGGAAGACATTGCTGAACAACAGCCAGGAGCCGGGGTCGTAGCCGGACGCCGGGTCCGTGGCCAGGACGTCGTCGGACATTCCCACGACCACCTGGGAGCCGTCGCTCCCGGATCCGCCGCTGTCGGATCCGCATCCGGTCAGCAGACCGGATGCCAGTCCTGCCACGATGGGCAGAACCGGCCACTGCTTGCGCATGTTCACAGCGTATGCCTCGTTCGCGTCCTCGAAGGCCCGGGGCCGCAGTCCCAGCCGCCGGGGTGGGCCCTGTGCCGACACAGGGCCCGAAGAGCGCTCAGTTTTTCACACCGCGCCCGAGCTCCCATAGCTGAAGGGTCGCAGTGGAGTTGAGGGCGTAGGCGGTGCCGGTGACGTCGTCCGTCGAGGCGACGTACTGCTTGCCCTGCCACAGCGGGATGATCGGCACGTCGTCGGCGACGATGTCCTGAATGGCCGTCAGGCTGGAGACGGCGGTGAGCCGGTCGGCCTCCCGGCGGGATTCCGGGATCAGGGTGTTGCGGATCCGGCTGTTGACGTAGGGCGTGTTGAGGGTGTTGTCCTTGTCCAGGAACGGCGCGAGGTAGTTGTCCGCGTCCGGGAAGTCGGGGAACCAACCCATGCCGTAGACGTCGAAGGAGCCCTTCAGCTCCGCCGTGCGGAAACTCTTCCAGGGGGTGCCCTGGATGCTCACGTCGAACAGGCCGCTGGCGTTGAGCTGCTTCTGAAGGATCTGGAACTCCTTCTTGGTGGCCGGACCGTAGTGGTCGGTCGTGTAGTGCAGCGTCAGCTTCACCGGCGTGGTGATGTCGGCCTTGGCGAGCAGCGACTTGGCCTTCGCCACGTCGGGGTCGCCGTACTTGTTGAAGAACGCGTTGGAGTGGCCCGTGATGGTGGCCGGCACCAGCGAGTAGAGCGGCTCGGCCTGGGGGCCGTAGACCTCGGAGACCAGCTCGCTGCGGTTGATGACCTGGGCCATCGCCTGCCGCACGGCCTTGTCCTCGACGGAGGGGGCGTCGGTGTTGAAGGCGAGGTAGCGGATCTCCAGACCGGGCATCTCGACCATGTCGACCTTGCCGTCGGAGGCGTTGGTGAGCGCGCGGATCTGCTCCGGCGCCATGGTGCGGGTCATGACGTCGATGTCGCCCTTGTCCAGGGCGTCACCCATGGCGCCGGCGTCCTCGAACGACCGCATCTCCACCTTGTCGTTGTTGAGCTGCAACGTCCCCTTGTAGTTGGGGTTCTTGGCGAAGACCGCTTCGACGAGCTCGTCGTTCTCGACCTTCGCCTTCATGGTGTAGGCGCCGGAGCCGTCGATGGCGAAGCCGTCGCGCAGCTTGTTCTTCGCGTAGTCCTTGGGGTTGACGATGCCCGCGACGGGCGTCGACAGCTTGAACGGGAAGGTGGCGTCGGCCGTGTTGAGGTGGAAGACGACCTCGCGCTCGCCCTTGGTCTCGACGGTGTCGACGGTGGACAGCAGGCCGAACACGCCGCTGTCGCCCTTGAGGGCCAGGGCGCGGTCGATGGAGAACTTCACGTCGGCCGCGGTGATGGGGTCGCCGTTGGCGAACTTCAGGCCCTCGCGCAGGGTGCAGGCGTAGCGCTCGTTGCCGCTGTCGGTGAAGCCGCACCGCTCCGCGGCCTCGGGCACCGGCTCGCCCTCGCCCTTGGGCTGGATCATCAGCGTCTGCACGGTCTGGCGCAGGATGTTCCAGCTGCCGACGTCGTAGGCGTAGGCCGGGTCCAGGGGCGCGGGGGCTTCCTCGGAGGCGGTGAACCGGTCCGTGGTGCCGACGACGATGGCGTCGCCGCCGTTGCCGCCGCTGTCGGACCCGCCGCAGGCGGCGAGCACCGGGGCGAGCAGGCCGGCCACGGCCGGCAGCACCAGAGTCTTGCGGTTCATGCTCGAGTTTCTCCAGGCAGTCATGTCCGTGTACCCGGCATGCAGGGGTGTTGCGGCGGATCACGGGGTAGGGGCGATGTTCTCGCGATGAGATTAATCCGCCCCCGCGGGAGGGGTCACAGCGAGCGGAGCGGAATGCCCATCACGCTGTGGAACCGGGTATGAACGGACCGGAGAAACGTGTTGCGGAAGGATTGGTGCAGCGTCTCACCAACCGGGACACAAGGGTGCACGAAGCGTGTCCGCGAGGGGGCGGGGACCAGATGCCGCCTCCGATGTCGACCCCCGCAGGCGTGGGGAACGTCACATCCCCAACTCGCGTACGCCGCACCGGAATTCCGCCACGACCGCGCGTATTGATTTATTCGATTGAGCTGACAATGCTAATGGATTTATTCATGGTGCACGCTCGGTGAACGATCTAGCGCATTTCTGTCATCAGTCCGCGCAGGAATGTCAGATCGACCTCTTCGAGCGACGTGACGACGGTGCGCCGGTGGGCGGGCTCGATGGGCGCCACCGAGGGCACGGCCACGACGTGGCAGCCGGCCGCCTCCGCGGCGGCGACGCCGGTCGCGGTGTCCTCGACCACCGCGCACCGGGCGGGGTCCGCGCCCAGCCCGGCCGCGGCGAGCAGGTACGGGTCGGGGTGCGGCTTGGTGCGCGCGACCTCGTCGCCCGCGACCGTCAGGGCGAAGTGGTGGGCACCGAGCCCGGTCAGCACCCGGTCGATGATGCGCCGGTGCGAGGCGGAGACCAGGGCCGTGGGGATGCCGTGCGCGGACAGCTCGGCGAGCAGCCGTGCGGCGCCCGGCATGAGGGGCAGGCCGGCACCGATGCGGTCCTCGAAGCCGCGGTTGAGCAGAACGCTGATCTCGGCGAGGGTGATGTCGGCGCCGGTGGCCTCGATCAGGAAACCGGCGCTCCGGCTCATGGGCCCGCCGACCACGACGTGTCTCCAGGAGTCGTCGAGCGTGTGTCCGAGGGCGGCGAAGACCTCGACCTCGACGTCCCACCAGAAGCCCTCCGTGTCCACCAGCGTGCCGTCCATGTCCAGGAGAACGGCCTGCAGGGCGGAGCCCTCGGCCGCGCGGGTGGAGAGAGCGGGGACCGTACTGGTCATCCGGTGTACCTCCTTCAGGGACGATCAGGCCGGTTCCCGTCACGGGAACCGGCCTGCGGTGGACCTGCCAGTGTACGACTTGTGCCTCGCGAACGCCTGGTTTGAACACCGTGCCCCCAGGACACCCGGCGCCGTTCCCGAACGGGCGGGGCCGCGCCTCAGCGCGCGTTGAAGTACTTGGCCTCCGGGTGGTGGATCACGATCGCGTCGGTGGACTGCTCGGGGTGCAGCTGGAACTCCTCCGACAGGCGGACGCCGATCCGCTCCGGGTGGAGCAGGTCCGCGATCTTGGCGCGGTCCTCCAGGTCGGGGCAGGCGCCGTAACCGAGGGAGAAACGGGCGCCCCGGTACTTCAGGGCGAACATGTCCTCGATGTCGCGCGGGTCCTCGCCGGCGAAACCCAGCTCGGCACGCACGCGCGCGTGCCAGTACTCGGCCAGCGCCTCGGCGAGCTGCACGGACAGGCCGTGCAGTTCCAGGTAGTCGCGGTAGGAGTCGGCGGCGAACAGCCGCGCTGTCTCCTCTCCGATCCTGGAGCCGACGGTGACGACCTGGAATCCGACCACGTCCCGCTCCCCCGACTCCTCCGGGCGGAAGAAGTCGGCCAGGCAGAGCCGGCGGCCGCGGCGCTGACGGGGGAAGGTGAAGCGGGTGCGCTCGTTGCCCTGCTCGTCCAGGACGATGAGGTCGTCGTCCTTGGACACGCACGGGAAGTAGCCGTAGACGACGGCCGCCTCGAGCAGGTTCTCGGTCTGCAGCCGGTCCAGCAGCCCGCGCAGCCGGGGCCGTCCCTCGGTCTCGGCGAGTTCCTCGTACGTCGGCCCGTCGCCGGTGCGGGCCTGCTTCAGCCCCCACTGGCCCTTGAACAGGGCGCCCTCGTCCAGCCAGCTCGCGTACTCCTTGAGCTGGATGCCCTTGATCACGCGGGTGCCCCAGAAGGGCGGCTCGGGGACCGGGTTGTCGGTGGCCACGTCGGAGCGGACGTGGCCCTCCTGCGGACGCTCCTCGATCTCGACGGTGGCCGCCCGGACGCGGCGCGGGCGCAGCTCCGGCAGCTTGGCGCCGGGCACGCCGCGCTTGACGCCGATGAGCGCGTCCATCAGGCGCAGGCCCTCGAAGGCGTCGCGGGCGTAGCGGACCTCGCCCTCGTACAGCTCGTGCAGGTCCTGCTCGACGTACGCCCGGGTCAGGGCGGCGCCGCCCAGGATGACCGGGTAGGCGGCCGCCAGGCCCCGCTGGTTCAGCTCCTCCAGGTTCTCCTTCATGATCACCGTGGACTTGACCAGGAGCCCGGACATGCCGATGACGTCGGCCCGGTGCTCCTCGGCCGCCTCCAGGATGGCGGAGACGGGCTGCTTGATGCCGAGGTTGACGACGTTGTAGCCGTTGTTGGACAGGATGATGTCGACGAGGTTCTTGCCGATGTCGTGCACGTCGCCGCGGACGGTGGCGAGCACGATGGTGCCCTTGCCGGCCTCGTCGGTGCGCTCCATGTGCGGTTCGAGGTGGGCGACGGCGGCCTTCATGACCTCGGCGGACTGGAGCACGAACGGCAGCTGCATCTGGCCGGAGCCGAACAGCTCGCCGACGACCTTCATGCCGTCCAGCAGGGTCTCGTTGACGATGTCGAGGGCCTTGCGGGTCCGCAGCGCCTCGTCCAGGTCGGCCTCGAGGCCGTTGCGCTCGCCGTCGATGATCCGCCGCTTCAGGCGCTCCTCGAGCGGCAGCGCGGCCAGTTCCTCGGCCCTGCCCGCCTTGAGGGACTTCGCGGTCGCGCCCTCGAACAGCGCCATCAGCTTCTGCAGCGGGTCGTAGCCCTCGCGGCGCCGGTCGTGGATGAGGTCCAGGGCCGTGGTGACCTGTTCCTCGTCGAAACGGGCGATCGGAAGGATCTTGGACGCGTGCACGATCGCCGAGTCCAGGCCGGCCTTCACGCACTCGTCGAGGAAGACGGAGTTCAGCAGGATCCGGGCGGCCGGGTTGAGTCCGAAGGAGATGTTGGACAGGCCGAGCGTGGTCTGCACGGCCGGGTGGCGGCGCTTCAGCTCGCGGATCGCCTCGATGGTGGCGACGCCGTCCTTGCGGGACTCCTCCTGGCCGGTACAGATGGTGAAGGTCAGGCAGTCGACGAGGATGTCCTCCTCGTGGATGCCCCAGTTGCCGGTCAGGTCGCCGATCAGCCGCTCGGCGATCTCGACCTTCTTCTCCGCGGTGCGGGCCTGGCCCTCCTCGTCGATCGTGAGGGCGATCAGGGCGGCGCCGTGCTCCTTGGCGAGCGCGGTGACCTTGGCGAACCGGGAGTCCGGGCCGTCGCCGTCCTCGTAGTTCACCGAGTTGAGCACCGCACGGCCGCCGAGCTTCTCCAGCCCGGCACGCAGGACGTCGACCTCGGTGGAGTCGAGCACGATCGGCAGGGTCGAGGCGGTGGCGAAGCGGCCGGCGAGTTCCGCCATGTCGGCGACGCCGTCGCGGCCGACGTAGTCGACGCACAGGTCGAGCATGTGCGCGCCCTCGCGGATCTGCTCGCGCGCCAGCTCCACGCAGTCGTCCCAGCGCCCGTCGAGCATGGCCTCGCGGAACTTCCTGGAGCCGTTGGCGTTGGTGCGCTCGCCGATCGCCAGGTACGAGGTGTCCTGGCGGAAGGGGACGCTCTGGTAGAGGGAGGCGGCGCCCGGCTCGGGGCGCGGGTCGCGCCCGGGCGGGGTGAGGCCGCGGACCCGCTCCACCACCTGTCGCAGGTGCTCGGGGGTGGTGCCGCAGCAGCCGCCGACCAGGGACAGGCCGTAGTCGCGGACGAAGTTCTCCTGCGCGTCCGCGAGGCCCTCGGGGTCCAGCGGGAAGTGGGCGCCGTCCTTGGTCAGCACCGGCAGGCCCGCGTTCGGCATGCACAGCAGCGGGATGCGGGAGTGCCGGGTGAGGTACCGCAGGTGCTCGCTCATCTCGGCCGGGCCGGTGGAGCAGTTCAGGCCGATCATGTCGATGCCGAGCGGCTCCAGCGCGGTCAGCGCGGCGCCGATCTCGGAGCCGAGCAGCATGGTGCCGGTCGTCTCGAACGCCATCGAGCACAGCAGGGGCACCTCGGCGCCGGTGGCCTCCATGGCGCGCCGGGCGCCGAGGACCGAGGCCTTCGTCTGCAGCAGGTCCTGCGTGGTCTCGACGATCAGCGCGTCGGCGCCGCCCGCGAGCAGGCCCTCGGCGTTGGCCTGGTAGCCGTCCCGGATCGTGGTGTAGCCGACGTGCCCGAGGGTGGGGAGCTTGGTGCCGGGGCCGATCGAGCCCAGCACCCAGCGGGTCCGGCCGTCCCGGGCGGCGTACTCGTCGGCGACCTCGCGGGCGATGCGGGCGCCCGCCTCCGACAGCTCGTGGACCCGCTCGGAGATCTCGTACTCCGCCGCCGCGGTGTGGTTGGCGCCGAAGGTGTTGGTCTCCACGCAGTCGACGTCCGCGGCGAAGTACGCCTCGTGGACCGAACGGACGATGTCGGGCCGGGTGACGTTCAGGATCTCGTTGCAGCCTTCGAGGTTCTCGAAGTCCTCGAGGGTGGGGTCGTGGGCCTGCAGCATCGTGCCCATCGCTCCGTCGGCGACCACCACTCGGGTGGCGAGTGCCTCGCGGAGGGCGGACACACGGGTCCGGCTGTCGGCGGAAGGGGTCGGCGGCAACGAGGCCATGAAGGGGCTCCCTGTGAGTGCGACGGCTGTCGGCTTTGCGCCTTGTCGGCACACTCCTCCCGGAGCTCCCGCCAAGGCGCACGCGGCCAGCGTAGCCGGGAGTGGGGGGCGATGTTCGGGCCGTCCACGGTGCGGACGAGGATGTCGCCGACGTCACCCTCGGCGGGACGGGGACGTAACAGGTGTCGACCGACCATTAGCGGAGAGTCGACATCGACCGGTAGTGTTCGGCATTGCCGAACGGTGGCAGGGAGGTCGCCGCCGACGGTTGAAGGGGACGGAGGCAGGACGGCGATGGCACGGAACATCCAGTCGCTCGAACGGGCGGCCGCGATGCTGCGGCTGCTCGCAGGCGGCGAACGACGGCTCGGCCTGTCGGACATCGCGTCGTCACTGGGTCTCGCCAAGGGCACCGCCCACGGGATACTGCGCACCCTCCAGCAGGAGGGCTTCGTCGAACAGGACGACACCTCCGGGCGCTACCAGCTGGGCGCCGAGCTGCTGCGGCTGGGCACCACCTACCTGGACGTGCACGAACTGCGGGCGCGGGCCCTGGTGTGGGCGGACGACCTGGCCCGCTCCAGCGGCGAGAGCGTCTACCTGGGCGTGCTGCACCAGCAGGGCGTGCTGATCGTGCACCACGTCTTCCGCCCGGACGACAGCCGGCAGGTCCTGGAGATCGGGGCCATGCAGCCGCTGCACTCCACGGCGCTCGGCAAGGTCCTGTCGGCGTACGACCCGGTCGCCCACAGCGAGGCGATCGAGTCCGACCGCAAGCCGTTCACCGACCGGACCGTGTGCGAGCCGGAGGCCTTTGAACACGTGCTGGACCTCACGCGCGCGCGGGGCTGGGCGGCCGACGTGGAGGAGACCTGGGTGGGTGTGGCGTCCATCGCGGCGCCCATCCACGACCGGCGGCGGATGCCGGTGGGGGCGGTCGGCATCACCGGCGCCGTGGAGCGGGTGTGCCAGGAGGGCGAGCTGCGCCCGGACCTGATCGCGGCGGTGCGGGACTGCGCCCGCGCGGTGTCCCGGGACCTGGGCGCCGGCCGCTTCTAGGGCCGCGGCAGGCAACGTTTGCCTGTCAAGGAGCGGCGTCCGGTGCGTGCTCTCGGCGTGCCGGCCGGACGCCCTCGTACTGGATGTACTTGGGCTTCCGGCTCACCAGAACGCCCGTCCCCAGCGGGATGAGCAGCCATGTCAATACCGTCACGATCGTCTCTCCTTCCACA